>NZ_JAOTJD010000030.1:0-58014 GCF_042714595.1 Phenylobacterium ferrooxidans
TTCGGCGGCTACAAGATGAGCGGCAACGGGCGCGAGTGGGGCGATTTCGGCTTCCACGAGTTCCTGGAAACCAAGGCGATCCTCGGCTACGCGCCGAAGCCCGCCGCGGAATAGTTCAAGACCCTACCGACCCCCGGAGCTCAGCTCCGGGGGTTTTTGGTTCGCCTCGCCCGTCAGGCGCGCGGCGTCCGCTCGGCAGCTATCAAGCGCGGCGGCAAGCACCTCCCGACCCAAGTCTGATGACTCCGGCATCGCCCTGGCCAAGGCCAGCGCGCCCGCCATGCGCGCCAGCAGGGCGATGGCCTGCGCCCGCGCCTCCGGTCCCTCGGGCAGCCGCCCCGCCATCGACTCCACCATCCGCTCGAATCCCTCGGCGAAGACCTGTTTCACTGGTTCGCCCTGTCGCGACACGTCTCCCGCCAGGGCGGCGGCCGGGCACGCCTTCCCCGGCGCGCGGCGAGCGGCTTCCGACAGGTACTGGGCCAGCAAGTCATCCAGGCTCTCCACCCCGGCCCGGTGGTCATCCATCTGGCGGAAGGCCTGGTCCAGCGCCTGCGCCGACAGCGCCTCCTTGGACTTGAAGTGGTTGTAGAACCCGCCGTGGGTGAACCCGGCGGCCTTCATCAGGTCGCCTACCGCCACCCCGTCGAAGCCCCGCTCGCGGAACATTGAGGCCGCCGTGGTCACCACCCGGTCGTGGTTCTGTTGCGCCTGATCGCGGCTGATGCGCATGGCGTCACCCCTTTTTGCGTACAAGCATCATCAATAGAACCCAGGCTCCGCCTGGGCAATGACCCTCCGGTTTGACAGCCTCGATCCCTTATGATGATATTCATCATCATTGAAAACGGAGGCTCCCATGCCGCTCTGGAAGATCTATCATCCCGTCGACGCCTTCTCGGTGGAGGACAAGCACGCCCTGTCCCAGGCGATCACCGCCCTCTACAGCCGTCTGCCCAAGTTCTATGTCGGCGTGGTCTTCCAGGAGGTGGCGAGGGACTCCTTCTTCGTCGGCGGGGAACCGGCCGTCAGGTTCGTGCGCATCTGGGTCGACCACATCGCCCGCACCCTGCCGACCCCGGAGGCCAAGGCCTGGTGGATCAAGGCCTGCGACGAGGCGATGGCGCCCTTCATCCGCGACCGGGGCTTCGACTGGGAATTCCACATCGACGAGACCCCCTTCGACCTCTGGTCCATCCAGGGCCTGCGCCCGCCGCCGGCCAATTCGCAGGCCGAGGCCCGCTGGATCGCCGAGAACAAGGCCACCCCCTACGAGCTGTCGACTGCCGCCGCCACCTGACGTAGCGGCGCCCAAACCCGCCGTTGCCATCCCGGCCATCTGGTGCGAATTCAGATGGCCGGGCCCCCGTCTCGAGGGGCCGGCGAGCCGGGAGGATCGATGTCCCAGGACATCTCGTGCGTGGCCGACGTGGCGCGTCATCATGGGCGCGTTCGCCCTGACGCCCAGGCTCTCTGGTTCGAGGGCCGCGCCACCACCTATGCACAGCTCGACGTCCTGTCATCCCAGTGCGCCCAGGCCCTGATCGCCGCCGGCGCCAAGCCGGGCGACCGCATCGGAACCCTGTCCAAGGGAAACGACGACTTCTTCGTCCTCTGGTTCGGCTGCCTGAAGGCGCGGGTCTGCCTGACCCCGGTGAACTGGCGGCTCGCCGCCCCGGAGGTGGAGTTCATCCTCAAGGACGCCGGCTGCCGCCTCGTGGTGGTGGGTCAGGACTATGCCGACCTGCTGGCCGGTCTCGACCTGCCGGAGCTGGCCACCACCGTGGTCTTCGGCGAGGCCTTCCGCGCCTGGCTGGCGGAGCAGCCGGCTGTCGATCCGAACCTGACGCCGCTGCCCGACGACGACGTCATCCAGCTCTACACCTCGGGCACCACCGGCCTGCCAAAGGGCGTGCAACTCACCGAGACCAACTACGCCCACTGCTTCGATGGGGCCACCAAGGTCTGGGCGCGGTTCGAGCCCGGCGACGGGGTGCTGGTGGCCATGCCCCTGTTCCACGTGGCCGGCGCCAATCTCGGCATGCTGGCCCTGCTACAGGGCGCGCGCACGGTGGTCATGCGCGAGGTCGATCCGGCCTTGCTGCTGCGCCTGACTGGTGAGCACCAGATCCGCCACGCCTTCCTGGCGCCGGCCCTGATCAACATGCTCTTGCAGCATCCGGCGATGACCGACGCCGATCTCACCACGCTCGAGCACGTCTATTACGGCGCCTCGCCGATCTCCGAGGAGGTGCTCAAGCGCGCCCAGGACCGCTTCGGCTCGGAGTTCTCCCAGCTCTACGGCCTGACCGAAACCATCGGCGGCGGCGCCTACCTGCCGCCCTCGGCCCATGATCCCAAGCTCGGCAAGCTGCGCGCCTGCGGCAAACCCTCGCCGGGCTATGAGGTGCGCATCCGCCTCGACGGCCGCGACGCGCAAACCGGCGAGGTCGGCGAGATCGAGATCCGCTCGCCCGGCATCATGAAGGGCTACTGGAACCGCCCCGAGGCCACCGCCCAGGCCATCGACGCGCAGGGGTGGTTCCGCTCGGGCGACGCCGGCTTCTTCGACGCCGACGGCTACCTCTTCATCCACGACCGGGTGAAGGACATGATCGTCACCGGCGGCGAGAACGTCTATCCGGCCGAGGTTGAGAACGCGCTGTTCGCCCATCCCGATGTCGCCGACGCCGCCGTGGTGGGCGTGCCCGACGACCGCTGGGGTGAGGCGGTGAAGGCCATGGTGGTCCTGCGCCCCGGCGCGGCGGGAAATCCCGCCGACATCATCGCCCACTGCCGGCCGCTCATCGCCGGCTACAAGGTTCCCAAGAGCGTCGACTTCGTCGACGTCCTGCCCCGAAACCCCTCCGGCAAGGTGCTGCGCCGTGAACTGCGCGCACCCTACTGGGAAGGCCGCGACCGCCAGGTCGGCTAGCTCAAGGAAAGACCCCATGGATCCGCACATCAAAGCCATGCTCGACGCCGCCGAAGCCGCCTCGGCCGGGCAAGCCGCGCCGCCCCTGGACGCCATCCCGCCGGAGATGATCCGGGCCGGCTACCGCATGCAGCGCCAGGCCCAGAACCTGAACGCCCCCAAGGACGTCACCGCCAGCGACATCAAGGTCGACGGCGCCGACGGACAGGTGCCCGCCCGCCTCTACGTCCCGGCCGGCGCGCCGGCGGTCACGCCGCTGCTGGTCTATTATCACGGCGGCGGCTTCGCCATCGGCGACCTGGAGACCCATGACGGCCACTGCCGCCGCATGGCCGCCTATGCGGGCGTCCGGGTCCTGGCTATCGACTACCGCCTCGCCCCCGAGCACCCCTTCCCGGCGGGACATGACGACTGCCTGGCGGCCACCAAATGGGCCTTCGACCACGCCTCCGAGATCGGCGTCGATCCCACCCGCATCGCCGTGGGCGGCTGCTCGGCCGGCGGCAACCTGGCGGCCTCCATCAGCGTCGACATGAAGAACGACCCGCAGCGGAAGATCGCCTTCCAGATGCTGCTCTATCCGGGCATCTGGCCCGATGAGGAGACCCAGTCGCGCAAGGACCTCGACGGCCCCGTCCTGACCAAGGCCGCCATCGCCTGGTTCGATAAGTGCCTGGCCGCGCTTGGCCACCCCCAGGCCCACCGCGCCATGCTTGGAGCGGCCGACGTCGCCGGGACCCCGCCCGCCCTGGTGATCACCGCCGGCTACGACCCCCTCAAGGACGAAGGCCGCGACTTCGCCGCCAGGCTCAACGCCGCGGGCGTGAAGGCGACTCACAAGGAATACCCCGACATGGTCCACGACTTCCTGATCATGGGCGACGTCTCCCCGGCCATCGACACCGCCGCCCACGAAATCGCGGCGCAGCTGAAGGCGGCGCTGGCCTAGGCTCCCACCACAGCCCTGATCGCCCCGGTCAGCCGCGCCATCTCCGCGTCCGAGGTGACGAAGGGCGGGGTCAGGTAGACGACCTTGCCCATCGGCCGGATCCAGCAGCCCAGTTCGGCGAACCGCGCGCAGAGGCCGCCGGCGTCCACGGCCTGGTCGAACTCCACCACCCCGATGGCGCCCAGGGTCCGGACATCGACGACGCCGGGGGCGCCGCGGCAGGGCTCCAGGCCTTCGGCCAGGGCCGCGTTGATCCGCGCCACGTCGGCCTTCCAGCTGCCGCTCTCGAACAGGTCCAGCGAGGCGCCTGCCGCCGCGCAGGCCAGGGGATTGGCCATGTAGGTGGGGCCGTGCATCAGGGCCGCGCCGGCGTCGTCGGACCAGAAGGCCTCGAACACCTTGCGGCTGGCGATGGCCGCCGACAGGGGCAGGGTGCCCCCGGTCAGGGCTTTGGACAGGGTCACGATGTCGGGGATCACCCCGGAGCCCGAGCAGGCGAACAGGTCCCCGGTCCGCCCGAAGCCGGTGAAGATCTCGTCGAAGATCAGCAGCAGGCCATGCCTGTCAGCCAGCCGGCGCAGGGTCGCCAGCACGCTGTCGTCGTGCAGCAACATGCCGCCCGCCCCCTGCACCCGGGGCTCGACGATCAGGGCGGCGATCTCGTGGCCCTTCTCCGCCAGCAGGGCGTCCAGCGCCGCCTCGCTCTCCGCGTCGCGGGGCAGGCCCACCACGTGCTGGGCGGGCATGACCCCGGCGAACAGGCCGTGCATGCCTTCCTCCGGGTCGCAGATGGTCATCGTGGCCAGGGTGTCGCCGTGATAGCCGCCGAGGAAGCTGACGAACTTGGTCCGCCCGGCCACGTCCCGGTTGATCCAGTACTGCAGGGCCATCTTCATGGAGATCTCGACGGCGACCGATCCGCTCTCGGCGAAGAACACGTGGTCCAGCTCGCCGGGCAGCAGGGCCGCCAGGCGCGAGGCCAGCCGATAGGCCGGCTCGTGCGCCAACCCGCCGAACATCACGTGCGGCGCCCGGTCCAGCTGCGCCATCACCGCGGCCGCGATGTGGGGATGGTTGTAGCCGTGGCAGGCGGTCCACCAGGAGGCGATGCCGTCCACCAGCTCGCGCCCGTCCTCCAGGATGATCCGCGCGCCCCGGGTCCGAGCCACCGCCAGGGGCGCAGGCGCGGTCTTCATCTGGCAATAGGGCCGCCAGACATGGGGCGCGCCGTCGGTGAGCCACTGGGGCATGGGGGTGTCCTCCGCGGGTGTCGGGGCGGTGGTAGTCAACGCCGCCCGGTGCTGGCAAGGCGCCGGTGGGTCATGTCGCGACTCGGCCTTGTGTACCGCGTGGACGAGGCGGCCTAAACTTCGCTGATGATTCACCCGCCTCCAGATTCGGTGTCCCCGGCCATCGACAGCCGCCGGCTCACCGCCCGGCAGAGCGCGGAGTACTTCCTCAACATCGTGCGCCTGCTCGACCGGGCCGTGGACCGCGACCTGGTCACCACGCTCACCTTCCTGTCGATCGCGCGCGCCAACATGCGCCAGTTCACCCGCGACCCGGACCGGGCCATGCGCTACGCCGCGATGGACGCCGTTCCGCCCGACAGCGAGCGCGTGCCGGTCACGGTCTACGCCATCGCCAAGGAACTGGGCATTCCCTACGAGACGGTCCGCCGTCACGCCGCCAAGCTGCGCAAGGAGGACCTCTGCGAGGCCGTCCCCGGCGGCCTGATCATCCCCAACCGCGCCTTCTTCAGCGCCGCCATGCTGGAGGCGGTGGCGGCCCACTGGGCCCTGACCCAGGACCTGGTGAACAGCGCAGGCGGTTACGCCACCCCCGTCACCGACCCGCCGCCGGGCGATGTGAGCCGGCAGGTGGTGCGGCTGGGGGTCGACTATTTCCTCGACGTCCTCGCCCTGATCGGCCGCACCCTGGAGGTCGACGCCCTGGGCGCCCTGGTCATGCGCGCCGTCTCCTTCGTCAATGTCGAGCAGCACGCCTACGCCCCCTCGGCCTATCCTGATGTGCCCGTCGGTCCCGGCGACAGCGAACGCGAGCCGGTCTCGGTCTATGCCGTCGCCAAGACCCTCAGCCTTCCCTACGAGACCACCCGGCGCCACGTCCGCCGGCTGATGGAGATGGGCCTGCTGGAGAAGTCCGGAGCCGGGGTGATCGTCCCTGCGCGGGTCAGCGCGCGGCCTCAGGTGCTGATGGGCATCGGCGAACTGATGGCGCGCACGGAAACCTACCTCAGCCGCCTGGCCGAACTCGGCGTCCGTCCCGTCCCCGCGGCTGTGGAAGCCTAGGCCATGGGGGCGGAACCTCTCCCAAGCCTTGGTCGTTAGGTGCAGGTTGAGGGGGCCGGTGGATGCGTGAGACGGGCGAGAAGGCGGCGACCACCGGCGAGGGGGACCGCTACCGCCTGCTGATCGACGCCATCACCGACTACGCCATCTACATGCTGGACACCGACGGGCGGGTGACCAGCTGGAACGCCGGCGCCCAGCGGTTCAAGGGCTACGCCGCCGACGAGATCATCGGCCAGCATTTCTCCCGCTTCTATTCCGAGCCGGACCGCGCCGACGGCGCGCCGGCCAACGCCCTGCGCATCGCCAGCGAGGAAGGGCGGTTCGAGAAGGAGGGCTGGCGCATCCGCAAGGACGGCAGCCGCTTCTGGGCCCATGTGGTCATCGACCCGATCCGCTCCCCGCAGGGCGCGCTCATCGGCTTTGCGAAGATCACCCGCGACCTCACCGAACGGAAGATCGCCGAGACCGCCCTGCGCGCCAGCCAGGAGCAGTTCCGCATCCTGGTCCAGGGGGTCACCGACTACGCCATCTACATGCTGGACCCGTCGGGCATGGTGTCCAACTGGAACGCCGGCGCCGAGCGCATCAAGGGCTATGCCCCCGCCGACGTCATCGGCAGCCACTTCTCCCGCTTCTATACGCCGGAGGATCGGGCGACCGGCGCCCCGGGGCGGGCCCTGGCCATCGCCGCCGCCGAGGGCCGCTACGAGCAGGAGGGCTGGCGGGTCCGCAAGGACGGCAGCCGGTTCTTCGCCCACGTGATCATCGACCCCATCCGCGACGACGGCGGCGAGCTGATCGGCTTCGCCAAGATCACCCGCGACGTCACCGAGCGCCGCGCCGCCCAGAAGGCCCTGGAGGACGCCCGCGAAGCCCTGCTGCAGTCCCAGAAGCTGGAGGCCATCGGCCAGCTCACCGGCGGCGTGGCCCACGATTTCAACAACCTGCTGATGGCTATCCTGGGCAGCCTGGAACTGGTGCGCAAGCGCCTGCCGCACGATCCGCGGATCACCCCGCTCATCGACAACGCCATGCAGGGCGCCCAGCGCGGCGCGGCCCTGACCCAGCGCATGCTGGCCTTCGCCCGCAAGCAGGACCTCAAGCTCGACCCCGTGGACCTCCCCACCCTGGTGCGCGGCATGACCGGCCTGCTGCAGCGGTCCCTGGGGCCGGCCATGCGCATCGAGACCCACTTCCCGCGCGGCCTGTCCCTGGTGCTCACAGACCCCAACCAGCTGGAGAACGCCCTGCTCAACCTGGCGGTCAACGCCCGCGACGCCATGCCCGACGGCGGCGCGATCCGGATCGAGGCGCGGCCCGAGACCCTGGGCGAGGCCACCGAGATCGGCCTGCCGCCCGGCGACTATGTGCGGCTGACCATCTCCGACACCGGCCATGGCATGGACGCCGCGATCCTGGCGCGCGCCACCGAACCCTTCTTCACCACCAAGGGCGTCGGCAAGGGCACGGGCCTGGGCCTGTCCATGGTCCACGGCCTGGCCGAGCAGTCGGGCGGCCGGATGACCGTGCGCAGCCAGGTGGGCGAGGGGACGACGGTGGAGGTCTGGCTGCCCCAGGTGGCGGCCGGCGACGAGCGCCAGGTCTTCGTGGGCGCCGGCGAGCCGGAGACGATCCAGCCGCTGCGCAGCCTGACGGTGCTCGCGGTCGACGACGACAGCCTGGTCCTGCTCAACACCGTGGCCATGCTGGAGGACCTCGGCCACACGGTCTTCCCGGCCATCTCGGCCCGCGACGGCCTGGCGGTCCTGAAGCGCGAGAAGATCGACCTGGTGATCACCGACTTCGCCATGCCCCAGGTCACCGGCCTGCAGCTCGCCGACGAGATCCGGGCCAGTCACCCGAGCGTCCCGGTGATCCTGGCCACCGGCTATGCCGAACTGCCCCCGGGCGCCGACCCGACCCTGCCCAGGCTCGCCAAGCCCTTCCTGCAGAACGACCTGGCCCGCGCCCTCCAGGAGGTGGTGGCGCGCGGCTGAGACGCCGCCCTGATCAGGCGCTGCCCGTCGGTCATTCCCCGTACACCGCGCGGATGATGCGCACGGCCGCCGCCCGGACCCGGTCCCAATCGGCCTCGCTCGCCAGCGGCACGCCGGAGAAACTGCCCACGGCCGACGACGACAGCACCAACTGCTGCACGCCCGCGATCAGGAAGATGTTCAGGGCCGGCGCGTCCAGGCCCGCGGGCGACGCAAGGTCGCCCCGGGTCCTGGCCATCCAGGCGACCATGGCCGCGCCGCGCGCCGCCGTCAGCCGGGCCACCAGCGGGGAGGGGTCGGCGATCTCCCAGGCGGTGATGCGCTGCACCAGGACGTTGCCTCGCAGCGCATCCATGAAGCCGAGGATCAGGCGCTCCGACAGTTCGCCATAGCTGGCGGCGGGCGTGGCCGGGCCCAGGCTGTCCTCCAGCCAGGTGGCGAAGTCGGCCCCCAGCGCGTCCACCAGGCCCTCCAGCCCGCCAAAATAGCGGTAGATGAGCTGCTTGTCGCAGCCGGCGGCGCGGGCCACCGCATTGATCCCGAAGCCCTGGAAGCCATCGCGGGCCAGCACCTCGCGCGCGGCGGCCACGATGGCGGTCTCGGTTTTCGCGCGGTCGCGGCTTTTCGGGTCGGTGGCCATGACCCTTCATAAGCGCCGATTCCGCGCCATTGTCACCGGTCGGTGATAAATCGCATTGACATGTCTCCGCATGGTGATATTTGCGGTGTCACCGACTGGAGACATAACGTGAGCGGACAACGGATCACCGGCCTGGCGGCCATCGCCCTCGCCATCGGCTTCAACATCCCCTACGCGGCCCTGGCGTCGCTCTATGCCTATCCGGCCATCCTGCGCCGGCCGGCCGGGGAGGCGCTTGACCTGTTCGCCGCCGGCGGGCCGCCCCTCATCCTGGCCTGGATAGGCTTCATGCTGGCGGCGCTCGCCATGGTCCCGCTGGCCACGGCGCTCTCCATCACCCCACAGCGTCTGGCGGCGCGTCCAGCGCTCGCCGTGGGCGCCGCGGTCAGCGGGGCTCTGGCCGGGTTGGCCCAGGCCATCGGCCTGTCGCGCTGGGTGTTCGCCGTGCCGGCCCTGGCCCAGGCCCACCGCGCCGGCTCGCCGGAGGCGCAGGCCTCGGCCGAGCACGCTTTCGACCTGCTCAACGCCTGGGGCGGCGTCGCTATCGGCGAGCACCTGGGCCAGCTGCTTACGGCGGCCTTCGTCCTGCAGGTCGCCCTGCTACAGCGGGCCGAGCGGCGCACCATCGCCAGCCTGCTGGGGATCACCACGGCGGCCCTGCTGGTGGCCGGCGCGGCGGAGGGGCCTGCCATCGCCCTGGGCGCGTCCGGCGAGGCCTTCGCCCTGACCACCATCGGAGGCTTCCTCGGCCTCACCCTCTGGCTGATCGCCGCCGGCGTCGGTCTGCTGCGCGCGCCGCGCGCCTGATTTCCGGATCGGGATAGGCCGCCCAGCTCAAGGTCCTGGTGACCCTGGGCGAGATGGTCCCGGCGCTGGCGGCTACCGCCCGGTGAACACCGGCTTGCGCTTCTCCAGGAAGGCCGCGCGGGCCTCCTTGCCGTCCTGGCTGCCGAAGGCGCGGCCGATGTTGGAGACCTCGTAGCGAAGCTGCTGCTCCATGTCGTGGCTCTCCGAGGACTTCACCATGCCGCGCTTCAGCAGCCGCAGGGTGATGGGCGACCACTCGCACAGCGAGGCGCAGTACTCCGCCAGCCGCGCGTCGAACCTGTCCTGGTCCACCACCTCGCCGGCCATCCCCCAGTCCAGGGCCTCGGCCCCGGTCACCGTGCGGTTCTCCATCATGAAGCGCATGGCCCGCTCATAGCCCATGACCTGGGGCAGGGTGATGGTCAGGCCGGCGTCCGGCGAGCCGCCGATCCGGGTGTAGCCGGCCATCAGCCGCGCGTTCGAACTGATCAGCCGCACGTCGGTGGCCATGGCCAGGCCCAGGCCCGCCCCCACCGCCACCCCATTGATCCCGCCCACCACCGGCTTGTCACAGCGCTTGCGGATCGACAGCAGGAACTGCCCGACCCAGCTGATGTCGTCCAGCTGGGCGGTCATGGCCGGATGCGGCGAATAGGGCGGCGCGCCCGACAAATCGAGCCCCGCGCAGAAGGCGTCGCCGGTCCCGGTGATGGCGACGACCCAGACATTGTCGTCCTTGGCCGCCTCATCGACGGCGGCCACCACGCCCCAGGCCAGCTCCTGGCTGAGCGCGTTCTTCTTCTCCGGCCGGTTCAGCGCGATGGTCCGCACATGCCCCGCGTCGCTCACCTTCACCAGCGCGCCCATGATCGTCTCCCTCTGTTGTTGTCTGAAGGCTAGCACTGACCTGCGCACCCCAAAACCGCTCATCCCGGCGCAGGCCGGGACCCAGACTCATCCCGGACGGCTGCAGCTGGCCCACCGTTCGTGTGGTTCGTGTGGTTCGTGGACAATCTGATCAGCCTCGCGGCCCCACGACGGGTAGAAACGCAACCACGAACCACACGAACCACACGAACACAGGTCCTGACCGAAGGCCGGGAAGAGCAGAGAGAGGCGCGTGACTCTCCGCCGAACCCGAGGCAACCTCGCCCCATGAAGCTGATCCTCGCCCTCGCCGCCTTGCTGCTCGCCGCGCCGGTCGCCCAGGCCGCGCCGCTGGCCCTCTACACCCTCGACTGCGGTCTCATCCGCCAGGCCGACGCCGACTTCTTCGCCGACGACGGCGCCTATAAGGGCCAGGCCAAGGAGCTCATCGTCCCCTGCTACCTGATCCGCCATCCCAAGGGCGACCTTCTGTGGGACACCGGCGTGCCCCAGGCCATCGCCGACCTGCCCGGCGGCAAGGGGCCCGAGGGGGTCGAGGTCAAGCGCAAGCTGACCGACCAGCTCAAGCAGCTCGGCCTCGCGCCGGCCGACATCGAATATCTCTCCGTCTCCCACAGCCACTTCGACCACATCGGCAATGGCGGCCTGTTCGCGAAATCCACCTGGATCGTCCACGCCCGCGAACGCGCCCACGCCTTCCGGCCCACGGCCCGGACCGACAAGACCACCTTCGGCCACTACGCGGCCCTGGAGAACGCCAAGACCATCACCTTCGACGGCGAGGCGGCCTACGACGTCTTTGACGACGGCAGCGTCCAGATCGTGCCGACCCCGGGCCACACGCCGGGCCACACGGTCCTGCTGGTGCAACTTGAGAAGGCCGGCCCGGTCCTGCTCACCGGCGACATGTGGCACATCGCCGAAAGCCGCCCCGCCCGCCGGGTGCCGCGCTTCAACACCAACCGCGCCGACACCCTGGCCAGCATGGCCAAGGTCGAGACCCTGGCCAAATCCACCGGCGCCCGGGTGGTGCTGGAACACGCCCAGGCCGACTTCGACGCCCTGCCCAAATTCCCCGAGCCCCTGGATTGAGCCGGCTGGCGGCCGAGGACCCCCGCGCCCCCGACGTCGCCGCCATGCTGGCCGAGCTCGTGGACTTCATGGAAGACCTCTATCCCGAGGATGCCGAGGACCCGCCGGCCCCCTGGACCCATGACAGCCTGGCGGCCTTCGGCGCCTTCCTGGTGGCCCGCATCGACGGCCATCCCGCAGCCTGCGGCGGCCTGGCCCCCATGGCCGACCCGTCGACCCTCGAGATCGTCCGCATGTACGTCCGCCCCGCTCATCGCGGCGCAGGCCTCGCCGACCAGATCCTGACCGCCCTCGAAGCCGAGGCCCGCGCCAAGGGCGCCCACACCCTCCTGCTCCGCTGCGGCCCCAGGCAACCCGCTGCGCTCAGGGTCTACGCCCGCAACGGCTATCGGCGGCGCGCGGCTTTCGCGCACCACCGGGAACACGAGACGAACGTGTTTCTGGAGAAGCGGCTGTAGGGTGCGAAGCCTGAGAAGGGAATATCCTGCGCTTCGCCAAGTTAAATCTTGGGGGAGATCAATGGCCCCAACGCTCCCGCGGTACAATTCTTGCTTGCTCTCACGTCGATAGGGAGGCAACGGTCTGCCATGCGATATACGCCGGTGCTTCAGGGTGCATCAATCGTCTTGCTCGGAAACTTCAATCCGGCGATCTTTTCGCCGGCTTGGTTTGCGCTCCAGGATTTGATCCCAGATTTCGACCCACTTACCGCCGTGGTTCAAGTCATTCATGGCGAATATACAGAATTCTCGGCTGGTCCACTCAAGGTGTCCGTCCAGCCAGAGCGATTTGCCATTGAGACAATGGATGAGCCGTTTGTCAAAAGCCTGGATGTAGTTTTAGGTACTTTTGGCTCTGCCTTAGGTCACACTCCGATCAGGCAAGTAGGCATCAATTACATAATCCATTTTGCCCTCGATACGGCAGGGCAGAGGATGAAACTCGGTCGCGCGCTCGCCCCCGTTGAGCCGTGGGGAGGATGGGGGCAAGACGTCGGTGCTCAGTCGCCAGAGGTAGACACGCCTGGCGGTCTGCGCAGTCTGGTGATGGAAGAGAGTGAGCCCGAAGGTAGAAGTAAGGGTGGCTATCGGCGTGTGCATATTGAGCCCTCAGTACGCGAGGAGTTTGTGAATGCGCATGTTGGTGTCTATATGATTGTAAACGATCACTTTGTGATCGACCCAAGTACGGATGCCCCAATTGATGCGTCCAAGGGCATGACAATCCTTAGCGACAAATTTGATGGCTCAATCACGAAGTCAAAAAGCATCGTGAGCGACTTGATGGACTATGCGAGCAAGCTAAAGTGAGTGGTGTAACCGCAAGGCTGCTGCAGCCAAGTGGCGGAATAGCGGATGTGCCTAATCATGGGTATGGGGCAGAGCTGCGAAAGTCTCTCGTAGAGCAAGTCTCTGGTAAGCTTCGGGCCGGCAGGCGAGCGAATACCGGGGGTTCATCATTCGAATGGGCTCGCCCGACGCAGCCATCTAGGACCGATGTCCTTAAGTTACCGCAGGCTGCCGTGCGGCTTGCGCAGAAAGATGCTCTTGAATCTGCGAAGACCTTAGAGTCGACCGATGCCCGGCTTGCGAAGGTATTCGTCAGTGACTTGGAGTGGGACGGGGTCGTTCAAGAGATAACACAAGATAAAATTATCGGCGTTGCGAGAGATGTGGCCGACAAATTTGGATCTGAGAAGATTCTTACTATCCCGTTGAGCATGGTATCGCCATCTCAGCGGAAGTATGCCGTAGAAGGTGCTATCTTTCGTTTGTGCGTCGGATCTGAAGTCGACTACCGACGGAACAAGAAGGATCCTTCGAGGGTATCGACCCAGGCAAAACGAGACTCGAAAATATACTTCCGGAGGTATATCTATAAATCTCCGGAAAGGATCGCGCGGATGGGCCTAGGGATTGCCAATCTTTCTGCGCCTGACTTTCTGGAAAGCTAAGAGATAAATTGTCATCTCTTCCAGAGATTGATGAGATTGAGGTCTCAGTTCTTGGAAAGAACTTCGGTGAGTCGATTGTTATTCACGTCGGAGATTCCAAGTGGGTCGTTGTGGACAGTCTTCTGGACGATTCTGGAGTAAGCGCGCCGCTCCGATATCTGCAAGAGCGGGGCGTTGATGTTGCCGCTGACCTGCAGTTGTGCGTCGTGACGCACTGGCACGGCGATCACATCGGCGGCATGTCCTCGCTCCTTGAAGCCGCACCCAATGCGGAGGTCGCGCTCCCTGCTGTGTTTGGGCAGGATAACTTCAAATCTTACCTTGAATCTTGCTTAAAATCGAAGAACACAACTGATGAGCCCCTGCGGGAAATCGCCCGTATCGGAGAACTCCTGGCCCCCGGCAAGAGGCCGGCCCCGATCTATGCCCAAGGTACAACCCCGCTTCTCACGCTTGGTCCTGGGAGGACTTCCCATGGACTGTCTGTAACGCTGACAGGCCTCTCGCCAAGCAATCGAGACATGCACTATTTCTACCTCCGACTTAGCCCTGCTCCGCCTGGACCAGGTGCGGCGAAGCCAATGGCTCATCGCGAGAACGACGCTTCGATCGCAGCGTGGCTTACGATTGGAGAGGATGCCGTGTTGCTTGGTGCAGACCTCGAGACGGTCCTCGCGCCGGACCGTGGGTGGAACGCAATTCTCAGCTCCCCTCATCGACCACCTGGCAAGGCATCCATTTACAAAGTTGCACACCATGGATCCGTTACGGGGCACCACGAGGGAATATGGGTTGATCTCCTCCTTCCCGAGAATATCGCCGCCATTGCGCCTTGGAACAGGAATACGGGGCTACCCAAGTCCGCGGATCAAATGCGAATTCTTGATTTGTCTCCGCAAGCCTTCGTCACCGCCCAAGTATCAAGTCGAAAATTCAAGTCTACACCAAGTATAGATAAGACGTTGTCAGATTTTGGTATCCTAGTAGCAGATACTAATCATCGTGTAGGGACGATTCGATTTCGTAAGAAAATCTCTGCCCCTCCTGGCGATTGGGAGGTTGAGCTTTCAGATGGGGCGATCCCGTTGCGGGACTTTGTTGCCCGATCGTAGGCAAGCTTACGAAGAACCGTCGTCGCTGCCTCCCCCACACGGCTCGCACCCCGGCCGCCACGCTCGTCCCCCCTACCCCACCGCCACCGCCCCGACCCGCTCGAGCACCGTCTCGATGCCGTCCATCAGCAGGTGGGCGGTGATGGGCTTGGCGATGTGATGGTCGGCGCCGGCGGCCATGGCGTCGCGGCGGTGCTGGATCATGGCGTTGGCGCTCAGCATGATGATCGGGGTCCGTGGCCCCCCGCGCCGCCGTTCCTCGTCGCGTAGGGCCATGGTGGCGGTCAGGCCGTCCATCACCGGCATCTGCATGTCCATCAGCACCAGGTCGAAGAGGCTCGTCCGGAACGCGGCCAGGGCCTGGGCGCCGTCCTCGGTGACGGTGATCTCCGCCCCCAGGGGCGCGAGGATCAGCTGCACGACCTTCTGGTTGATGGGGTGGTCCTCGGCCAGCAGCACCCGCAGGGCGTCGACCCGGGTCAGCGGCGCCCCGGAGGCGTCATCGGCGGGACGGGCGTCAGGGTCGGCCGTCCGCACCCGGGGCAGGGGGAAGGTGGCGCGGAACAGGCTGCCGCGACCCGGCTCGGAGCTGGCGGAGATCTCGCCCCCCATCATCTCGACGATGGCCTTGCAGATCGACAGGCCAAGGCCCGTGCCGCCGAACCGCCGGGTGATGGTGGAGTCGGCCTGGCTGAACCGCTGGAACAGGTTGGCGCCCGTCTCCGCATCGAAGCCGACCCCGGTGTCGCGAATCTCCACGGTGAGATGGGCCGGGCCGTCGCCGGCCTCGGTCAGGCTGACCCGCAGCCGCACCCCGCCCTGCTCGGTGAACTTCACGGCGTTGGAGAGCAGGTTGCCCACCACCTGTTTCAGGCGGACGGAGTCCCCCAGGAATTCGCCGTGCGCGGCATCGTCGACGTCGGCGGCGAAGGCCAGGCCCTTTTCCTCCGCCTTCAGCCGGTTGATGTGCAGCACGCCCTCCAGCGCTTCGGCGAGATGGAAGGGCGCGGTCTCGATCTCCAGGCGCCCGGCCTCGATCTTCGACAGGTCGAGAATATCGGAGACCAGCCGCTCCAGGGTCAGGCCCGAGGTCTCGATCAGGCCCACCATCTCCCGCTGCGCGGGCGAGAGCTCGGTCTGGGCGAGCGCCGCCACCACCCCGATCACCCCGTTCAGGGGCGTGCGGATCTCGTGGCTCATATTGGCCAGGAAATCGGTCTTGGCCTGGTTGGCGGCTTGCGCCGCGGCATGGGCGGCCTTCATCTCGGCTTCGGCGGCTATCCGGTCGGTGACGTCACGCGCCACGGCGAACACCTGGTCCCCCGAGAGACGCGCCCGCCATTCCAGCTGCCGATAGCGGCCGTCGCGGTGGCGATAGCGGTTCACGAAGCCGACGATCTCGCCGTCCGACTGGATGGCCTTCATCAGGTCGGCGGTGGACGGGACATCGTCGGGGTGGATCAGCGGCAGCAACGGCTGGCCCACCAGCTCCTCGGCGGTCCAGCCCAGCACCGTGGTCCAGGACGGGCTGACCCGCACGAACCGGCCCGCCATGTCGCGGATGCACAGCATGTCGAGCGACACGTCGAAGAAGGTCGACAGGTCATCGGACGGCCCGGGGACGGATGACATGGACGCGGTACTCCAGGCTCTTACGGAACCACCCCCAATATGGGGTGGTAGGGGTCAACCATGAGTAAATTTTGGCGCTTGCGGTGTCACTATCGAGAGTGGTGTGACGCAGGGTTCCGTCTTCCCCCGATCCCCGGCCAGGTGCATATCGGCGCCCGATGACCGACAGCCTCACCGCCTTCGCCGCCGAGAAGCTCGATCAGCTGGAGACCCGCAGCCTGCGGCGGCGGCTGGTCCCCACCGACCGCCTCGACGGCCTGTGGGTCGAGCGGGGCGGTCGGCGCCTGCTGTCCTTCTCCTGCAACGACTATCTGAACCTGTCCCACCACCCGGCGGTGAAGGCCGCGGCCATGGCGGCGGTCGAGCGCTACGGCGCCGGCGCCGGCGCCTCGCGGCTGGTGACCGGCGACCATCCGGTGTTCGGCGAGCTGGAGGCGCGGCTGGCGGCGCTGAAGGGCAAGCAGGCGGCCTGTGTCTTCGGCTCCGGCTACCTGGCCAACGCCGGCATCATTCCCACCGTCATGGGGCCCGGCGACCTGATCCTGGCCGACGAGCTGGCCCACGCCTGCATCTGGTCGGGCGCCCAGCTGTCGGGCGCGACCGTGCTGGCCTTCCGGCACAACGACATGGCCGACCTGGCGCAGAAGCTGGCGGCCCAGCGGGGGGCGGCCGCCCGCTGCCTGATCGCCACCGACGGGGTCTTCTCCATGGACGGCGACCTGGCGCCCCTCGATGCAGTCAGCTCTCTTGCACGTGCAAATGACGCCTGGCTGCTGGTGGACGACGCCCACGGCCTGGGCGTGGTGGGGCCGGGGGGCGCGGGCGCGGGCTCGGTCTATCCCACCGCCCACATCGACCTTTCCATGGGCACCTTCTCCAAGGCGCTCGGCGGCTACGGCGCCTATGTCTGCGCCAGCGCCCCGGTGATCGACCTGATCAAGACCCGAGCCCGGACCTTCGTCTACACGACCGGCCTGCCGCCGGCGAACGCCGCCGCGGCGCTCGCCGCCCTCGACGTGATCGCCGACGACCCGGACCTGGTGGCCGGGCCGCTCGCCAACGCGCGGCGCTTCACCCGCGCGCTCAACCTGCCGGAAGCTACATCCGCCGTCGTCCCCATCATGATCGGCGAGGCCGACCGCGCGCTGGCCGTGGCGCAAGTCCTTGAATCCGCAGGCTTCCTGGCCGTCGCCATCCGCCCCCCCACCGTACCCGCCGGAACCGCCCGCCTGCGCCTGGCCTTCACCGCCGGCCACACCGCGCGGGACATTGACGGTCTGATGTCGGCCATAGTCGGCCTGGTCCCATGAGGGCCGTTTTCATCGCCGGCGCCCACACCGACGTCGGAAAAACCTGGGCCGCCAGCGCCTTGCTGAAGGCCGCCCGCGCCCGGGGCCTGACCGTGGCGGCCTTGAAGCCCGTCGTAACGGGTTATCTTCCATCCGTGGCCACCGACACGTCCGATCCCGGTCGGCTCCTCGCGGCCCTGGGCCGGGACCTGACGGCCGAAGCCCTGGAGGCCATGTCCCCCCTGCGCTTCGAGGCCGCGCTTTCGCCCCCCATGGCCGCCCGGCTGGAGGGGGTGACCCTGACCCTGGACGACCTCCTGGCCGTCTGCCGCCCGGTGCTGGCGGCCCAGACCGCCGACCTGCTGCTGGTGGAGGGCGCCGGCGGGGTGATGAGCCCCCTGGCCGAGGACGCCACCGGCCTGGACCTGCAGCTGGCGCTCGGCCTGCCGACGGTCCTGGTGGGCGGCTCCTACCTCGGCGGGGTCAGCCACACCCTGACGGCCCTGGAGGTCCTGCGCGCGCGGGGCCTTGCGGTGCTTGGGGTTGTCGTCAGCCAGAGCGCCGATCCGGGCGCCCCCGACTTCCCCCAGACCGTCGCCGCCATCGCCCGGTTCGCCGGCGACGTCCCGGTCCTTGCCGCCCCCCGCGACGACGAGTCCTGGGCCTCAGCCCTGCTCTAGGTTCCGCCGCGCCTGGGACCAGGCCAGCACCCCCATGCCGAGCGCGGTGGACATCAAGGTCCCCACGATCACCCCGATCCGCACCTCGGTCTGGCCGGCCACGTCACTCGGGCTGAAGGCCAGGGCCCCGATGAACAGGCTCATGGTGAAGCCCACCCCGCACAGCACCGCCACCCCATAGAGCTCGATCCACTTGGCCCCGGTCGGCCGCCGGGCCAGCTTCAGCCCCATGGCCAGGGCCGCGGCCCCGAACACCCCCAGCTGCTTGCCCAGGAACAGCCCCAGCGCGACCCCCAGGGCGACCGGACTGAACAGCTCCTTCAGGGACAGGCCGCTGAACGAGAACCCCGCTGCGGTGAAGGCGAACAGCGGCAGGATCAGGAAGGCCACGTAGCCGTGCAGGCTCTCCATGAAGTAGTGCAGCACCCCGGCCTGGCCGGCCCGCCGTGGCTCGATGGGCACGGCCATGGCGGCGGCGACCCCGGCCAGCGAGGTGTTGACCCCGCTCTTGAGGGTGAAGGCCCAGATCAGGGCGAAGCAGCAGGCATAGAAGAAGTAGGGCGCGGTCTTCCAGCGCCCCAGCAGGAACATCAAAGCCAGGGTGGAGGCCGCCCCGCCCAGGGCCAGCAGGTTGACCTTGGCCGTGAACAGCAGGGCGATCAGCACCACGGCCGCCAGGTCGTCGGCGATGGCCAGGGTCAGCAGGAACACCCGCAGCGACGGCGGCAGCTGGCGGCCCACGATGGCCAGGGCCGCCAGCGCGAAGGCGATGTCGGTGGCCGTCGCCGTGGGCCAGCCCTGCGGCGCCCCGCCGGGGCCCATGTTCAGCAGCAGATAGACGGCCGCCGGCGCCGCCATCCCGCCGATGGCCGCCAGAACCGGCAGAGCCAGCCGCCGCGGATTGGACAGCTCGCCGCGCAGGATCTCGAACTTGATCTCCATGCCAACGACGAAAAAGAAGATGGCCATCAGGCCTTGCTTCACCCAGTCGGTGACCGAGTGGGTCTCATTGAAGGCGCCCACCTGGATGGTGAGTTCGCGGGAGATGAAGCTGAAATAGTGCTGCGACCACGGGGAGTTGGCCAACAGGATGGCCGCCAGCGCGGCCGCCGCCAGGATCATGCCCGAGGCGGCTTCGGTCTTCAGGAAATCGAGGGTGATGCGACGCGCCATGGCCGACCGGTAGCATGGGTCGGGAGGTGCGAATATAATCGCCGCGCTTGCTCCGGAGGGTTTTCACCTCCATCTGGCGACCATGCCCGTCTCCCCCGCCTACCGCCCAGATCCGCGCCTGCCCGGCCTCGGCCCCGAGTTCGCCGATCCCGTCGCGGCGGCCGATTTCCCCCAGACCCTGCTGCGGTTCCGCAATGATCGGGCCGCCGCCACGGTGGGCCTGGACACCCTGACCGACGCCGAGTGGGTCGCGCACTTCGGACGCTTCCAACCCCTGCCGGGCAACATCGAGACGCCGCTGGCGCAGCGCTATCACGGCCACCAATTCCGGGTTTACAACCCCGACCTCGGCGACGGCCGCGGCTTCACCTTTGCGCAGCTGCGGGAGGTCGGGAGCGACCGTCTGCTGGACCTCGGGACCAAGGGGTCTGGGACCACGCCCTGGTCGCGCGGGGGCGACGGGCGCCTGACCCTGAAGGGCGGCATGCGCGAGGTGCTGGCCACCGCCATGCTGGAGGCCCTGGGCGTCCCCACCTCGAAGTCCTTCTCCCTGATCGAGACCGGCGAGGCCCTGGAGCGGGGTGACGAGCCCAGCCCGACTCGTTCGGCGGTGCTCACCCGGCTGTCCCACAGCCACATCCGCTTCGGAACCTTCCAGCGGCAGGCCTTCCTGGAGCAGCCCCAGGAGATCGTCCGCCTCGTCGACTACGTGATCGAGACCTACTACCCGGAACTGGACAATGCGCCGGACCGCCCCTCGGCCCTGCTGACGGCGGTGGTGGAGCGGGCCGGGACGCTGGCCGGCTCCTGGATGGCCGCGGGCTTCGTCCACGGGGTGCTCAACACCGACAACATGAACATCACCGGAGAGAGCTTCGACTACGGACCCTACCGGTTCCTGCCGCACAACGACCCTAACTTCGTCGCCGCCTATTTCGACCAGCAGGGACTCTACAGCTTCGGCCGCCAGCCGGAGGCGGTGTTCTGGAACCTGCAGAACCTCGGCGGCTGCCTCTCCATCGTGGCCGAACAGCAGCCCCTGGTGGACGCCCTGAACGGCTTCGCCGACGCCTATCGTAGCGGCCTGGCGGGCGCGATGCTCAAGCGTCTGGGCCTGAAGAGCCGGGGCCGCGAACTGGACGCCGGTCTGGTCAACGCGGCCTTCACGGCGCTCGCGGCCGGGGGCGAGCGGCTGCGCTGGGAGCCCTTTTTCTTCGACTGGTTCTGCGGCGACGTGGGCCGCGCCATGGCCAGCCCCCGGGGGGACATCTACGGCGGCCAGCCCTTCGCTGACTTCCGACGCCGCGTCGCCGAGACCGAGCCGGAGCGCCCGGGCCGCCTCCTCGATCCCTATTTCGCCAAGGCCGAACCCGAGGAGCTGCTCATCGACGAGATCGAAGCGATCTGGGACCGCATCGCCGCCGAGGACGACTGGACCGACTTCCACGCCAAGCTGGCCCGCATCGAGGCCGCCCGAGGAGCCTGGGACCTCTAGGCGGGCTCGGCGGGTTTCGGACGGCTGGCCCATTGCGCCAGCACCACGCCGGCCAGGGCGACAGCGGCCCCCACGGCGGGCCAGGTTCCCAGCAGCTCGTTGAACAGCATCCAGCCCAGGGCGGCGGCCACCACCGGCTGGATCAACACCACGACGGAGGCGGTGGCCGCCGGCAGCCGCCCCAAGGCCCAGGCGATGGAGCCTTGCCCCGCCACGTGCATGAGGCCCAGGCCCGCGCAGGCCGCCCAGCCGCCCAACCCGGTGGGAATGATCTGCTCCCCCAGGCCCAAGGCGGCCAGCAGCAGCAGGGGCGCGCCGACCAGGGTGGACCAGAACATGATCCGTGTCGCCGACATCGACTGTCGGGCGCTGGAGACCACCAGGAAATAGATCGAGTACCAGACGGCGGTCGCAGCCGAGAGGGCGTCGCCCAGCGGTGGATTGACCCCCGTCGAACCCGCCCCCTTGGTCAGGGCCATTGTCCAGGCGCCCGCCACCGCGAAAGCCACGGCCAGCAGGAACAGGCGGCGAGGCCGCTGTTTCAGGAAGATCCAGGCGAAGGCCGTCACCAGGACCGGGGTGAGGTTGGACAGCACGGTCGCCTTGGCCACGGAGGTATAGGCGATGCCGTAGTGCCAGAAGCCGAGATCAAGCGCGAAGGCGACGCCGGCCAGCACGGCGGCCATGGGCGCCGTGCCGATGCCGCCACCAGCCTTCTGGGCCATCACCGCCAGCAGGGGCAGGGCGAAGACCAGCCGCCAGAAGCCCGCGGCCGCCGGCCCCGTCTCCGACAGCCGCACCAGCACCGGGCCAACCCCGATCACACAGGCGCCCAGCAGCAGCATGGCCAGGGCCTTGCCGCGATCCTCGGGGGCGTCGGTCACAGGCCCATCTCCGCGCGCAGCTGCTGCGGCGTGACGCCGGCCGTCCTCAGCTCGGCCAGGGTCTGGGCGTGGTCGCGCTTGGCGTAGCGCTTGCCGTCAGGACCGGTCAGCAGGCGGTGGTGGCGATAGACCGGGGTTGGCAGGTCCAGCAAGGCCTGCAGCAGCCGCTGGACGTGGGTCGCCTCGAACAGGTCCTCGCCGCGGATCACATGGGTCACGCCTTGCAGGGCGTCGTCCAGGGTGACGGCCAAATGGTAGGCGACGCCGACGTCTCGCCGCGCCAGCACCACATCGCCGCCCAGTTCAGGCCGCGCGGGGATGAGACCGGTTTCCCCATTCGGGCCGGAGCCCTCCTCGGTGAAGGTGAGCGGACCGGCCTGCGCCAGGGCCGCGTCCAGGGACAGCCGCCAGGCGAACGCTTCCCCGGCGGCCAGTCTGCGCGCCTCCTGGTCGGAGGGCAGGGGCGAGCCGCGCCAGGTGTCCATGGTCCCATGAGGCGCCGAGGCGATGGCCTCAGCGATCTCCTTTCGGGTGCGGAAACAGCGATAGAGCAGGCCTCGCTCGGCGAGTCGCTCGATGGCGGCCTGGTATTCGGTGAGGTGTTCCGACTGTCGGCGCACCGGCTGCTCCCATTCGAGCCCCAGCCAGGCCAGGTCCCCGTAGATCGCGGTTTCGAAGGCGGGCCGGCAGCGAGTGGCGTCGATGTCCTCGATGCGCAGCAGGGAGCGGCCGCCGGCGGCGCGGGCCGCGTCATGGGCGGTGAGCGCCGAGAAGGCATGCCCACGGTGCAACAGCCCGGTGGGCGAGGGGGCGAAACGGGTGGTGAAGGGCGCGGTCACGCCCCTTGTCTACTTCCCGTGGTCGTCGGCGAAAATCCTCATGTGGTCGAAGACGCCGCGCAGGAAGGCCTCTTCGCTGCCGAGGGCCAATTTCAGGGTGTCGAACTGCTTGAACGAGGCCATCTCAGCCAGGCCGTGGGCGGCGCACCAGGCCGCGGTGGTGGCGAGTTCCAGGGCGATCTCATCGGTGGGATCGGCGCCGGCCTCCACCAAGGTGTCGCGCACCTGGCAGTAGGCGCTGTCGTCCTCCAGGTGAACGTGGGAGGGCAACTCCTCCTTGTTGCGCGAGCCGTCGTACATGATGCGATAAAGGCTGGGATTTTCGCGCGCGAAGACCACATAGGCGACGCCCAGCGCGGTCAGCTTGTCCTTCACCGAATTGGCCGACTTCCGCGCCGCCGCCAGCGACTCGTTCAGCAGGTCCCAGCCCTCGGCGGCCACAGCCTCCAGCAACTCGCCCTTGTCCTTGAAGTGGTGATAGGGCGCGGCCGGGCTCACACCCGCCTCTCGCGCCACAGCGCGGAGCGACAGGGCCGAAGGGCCCTCGGATTCCAGCAGGCGGCGGGCCGCGTCGATCAGGGCGCGGCTGAGATCGCCGTGGTGATAGGGCCGGGACTCGGCGGCTGCAGTTTCTCTCATCGGGCTCACTGTAAAAGTATATCTGGACGCCGTAAAGATCATCTTGACGGCGTTCAGATCGCTGCTATCTTAGCATTGTTCAAATAACAAACGCCCCGCCTCCCCGCGGGTTCAAACTTACAAGGTGTGTGTCATGTCTCTCGCAAACTTCGAACGCTTCTTCGACCGCGTCGCCCCCGCCATCCTCCTGGTCCTGGGCCTCACCGTCGCCGCCGC
Source organism: Phenylobacterium ferrooxidans (assembly GCF_042714595.1). Lineage (NCBI taxonomy): Bacteria > Pseudomonadati > Pseudomonadota > Alphaproteobacteria > Caulobacterales > Caulobacteraceae > Phenylobacterium > Phenylobacterium ferrooxidans. Next base: position 23,537 of record NZ_JAOTJD010000030.1, read on the forward strand.
CACCGCAGTGGCCGGCGCCTAGAAGTCAAAGTCGATCCCTGATCGCAAGGGCCCCTTCGGGGGCCCTTTTTTCTTGCGCCATATTCGTCCGCAAAGGCCATGCATAAACGCATAGCGTACAGTGTAAAATGTATCTGTACATTGTTCAGATGGAGGGTATCTTAGCGTTGTTCACATGAACAACCCGACCGGGGGCCTCCGGCAGACCAGGGACCATCCTCATGTTCATCCACGCCGATCACGCCTTCGCCCGCTTCGTAGACACCACCGTCGTCGTCGCCTTCGCCGCCCTCAGCTTCCTGCTGGCCGGCGCCACCGCCATCGTCGGCGCCTGAGTGCTCTCCGGCGCCGCCCCGCTCGCTTGAGCCCAAGGGTCGCGAGCGGGGTCCAGCCGGCCGCCTCGCCGTCATGGCGATGTCTCAGAATCTCTCCTATAATTCTCCCGCGTCGGGAATCTGGGGCCTGAGGGCCCCAACCGGTTCGCCGATAGAGCGGTTGAGAGTGAGGGCTTCGTCTTCAGTTTCCACGCGTACCCATCTGGCGCTGTAGCGCACCGGGATGACCGGCGATGAAGGTGCTCACCCACCCGCCGTCCGGTTGGCCGTGCCTCGTGCTGAACGCGGATTTCAGGCCGCTCAGCTACTATCCCCTGTCGCTCTGGCCCTGGCAGGATGTGATCAAGGCGGTCTTCCTGGATCGAGTCGACGTGGTCTCCACCTACGACCAGGAAATCCATTCCCCGTCCTTCGCGATGAAGCTGCCCAGCGTGGTGTCGCTGAAGCAGTACGTCACCCAGGACCGTCCGCCGGCCTTCACGCGGTTCAACCTGTTCCTGCGCGACGCCTTCACCTGCCAGTACTGCCACTCGGGCGCGGACCTGACCTTCGACCATGTCGTGCCCCGCTCCCGGGGCGGCCGCACGACCTGGGAAAACATCGTCACCGCCTGCGCCCGCTGCAACCTCACCAAGGGCGGCCGCACCCCGCAGGAGGCGCACATGTTCCCGCGTCACAAGGCGCGGCGTCCCAGCGCCCACGAACTGCAGGAACGCGGCCGCAAGTTCCCGCCGCACCACCTGCACCAGAGCTGGCTCGACTACCTCTACTGGGACATCGAGCTCGAGGCCTAGCGGGCCTTCAGACCCTGCTGCTCCAGTCGCCATTTGAACTGATCGAAGCGGTCCTGGCCGAAGAAGGGTTCGCCATTGAGGGCGATCATCGGGACGCCGTAGTGGCCCGCTGCGCGCTGGGCGACCTGAGACTCTTCAATCACCGCGTTGAGACGCTCGGACTCGGCGTCAACCGTGGCGGCGAAGGTGGCGGGATCCAGGCCGGCCCGCGCCGTGGCCTGGGCGATGTGGTCGCCAAGGTGCCAGTCGTCGACTGTCCCGCTCCAGATCGTCTTGCTGACCTCGTCAAGGAAGGCGAGGCCTCGACCCTGCTCAGCGGCCAGCGCCCCCATCTGGGTCAGGCGGTGGATGTGCGGCTGATCCTTGGGATAGGTCCGGGTCGTCATGTCCATGTAGACCGGGTCGGGCCGGGGCCAGCGGAAGGGCAGGCCCAGGAACTCGGCCTCCCGGTGGATGTCAGCGAAGAAGTAGCTGAACCAGAGCGGGTCGCGAGTGTCGAAGAACTCCGGGGTGCGCACCGCCAGCGGATAGACCGGCCGCACATTGCAGGCGACATCGTAATCCCGCTCCAGCGCCGTCAGCCGGTGCATGATCATGTAGGAGTAGGGCGAGCGGAAGGACCAGTAGAGGTCGTAGGTCAGGGTCATGAGGTTCTGTCGCCCGCGTGGTTTCGCTCTGTCGTGAAATAGTGGCATGTATCGCGCCACAATCAAGCGATCTGGAATCCTGACATGCTCCGACTCCTGCCCCGCCTGCTCATCGGCGCGCTCGGCGTCCTCGCCCTGCTCGGCGCCCTGCGGCTGTGGATCGACCCCACCCTGCCGGCCGCGACCCTCGGCCTCTCGCCCATCGGCGGCCTGGGCCTGGCGACGATGCGGGCCGATGTCGGCGGGTTCTTTGGCGGCATGGGCGCCTTCGCTCTGGCCGCGGCGCTGCGCAATGACCGGCGCCTGGTGACCGTGCCCCTGGCGCTGGTCAGCCTGGCCCTGACCGGCCGGCTGATCACCGCCGGCATGGAGGGCCTGGCGCCCGACATGGTCATGCCGATCGTGGTGGAGGCCGTGCTGGCGGCCCTGTTCGCCATCGGCCGCCGGACGCTCGGGACGCGCTAGTCCATCTCCTCCGGCGGCTTCACGGTCCGGAACATCAGCAGCAACAGCAGGTCGTAGCCGATCTTCAGGCCGCCGCCGATCAGCAGCGGCCAGGCGAAGGGACTCAGCGTCAGCAGCAGGCCGGCAATGGAGGGGCTGAGCGCCGAGGCCAGGCTGCGGGGCACATTGGTAAGGCTGGCCGCGGCGGCGCGTTCGGGCGGCGTGACGATGGCCATGACGTACGACGACCTAGCCGGCACATCCATGGCCGAGAGGGTGGAGCGCACCAGCAGCAGGCCCATGGCGACGGCCAGATTCGGCGCGAAGGCCACCAGCATCAGGCACAGATTGGCCGGAATGTGGGTGAAGACCATAGTGTTCACCAGGCCGATCTTCTTGGCCAGTCGTCCGGAGGCCAGCTGCGAGAAGGCGGTCAGCACCCCCATCCAGAAGAACAGGGTCGCGGCGGTGGTCAGTGACAGGCCGTAGTGCTGGAAGAGATAGAGGGCCAGCAGCGACTGGACCAGAAAGCCGCCGCCGAAGCTGTCGATGCTGAACAGGCCCGCCAGCAGGAAGACGCGGTTGCGGGAGGGGCCGAGCGGCGTGCGCGCCTTCTCCGCGTCGCTCTCCACGGCCGGCAGGCCCCGGTAGAGGACCATCACCACCAGACCCAGCAGGCCATAGAGCACGAACATGCCGCGCGCGATGTCGAGGCTGGTCCAGGCGAAGTGATGGCCCAGCTGCTCGGCCAGGCCCACGGCCAGGGCGCCGCCGGCCACCATCAGCGAGCCGGTCAGGCTGTAGCGGGCGAACAGGCTGGTGCGCTCGGCGTCCGGCGCGCTGTGGGCCAGCATCGACTGCTCCAGCGGCAGGAAAGGGCTGACGTCGCCGCCGGAGGGATTGAGGGTGCCGACGCAGCCCACGATCACCAGGGGCCAGAAGCCGCCAAGGCCCGCGAAGGCCAGGCCGGTGAGGAACATCAGACCCGAGACCGCGATCAGCAGGCGGCGCGTACTGACCTGATGGGCCACGGCGCCGACCGCCAGGGTCAGGGCCGCCGAACCCAGCAGGGTGGCGGTGGTGAGCATCCCCACCTGCAGCGGGGTGAAGCCCAGGCCGATCAGATAGACGGGGAGCAGAAGCGCGACGAAGCCGTCCCCGAAGGCGCGGATTCCCCGGGTCAGCAGCAGGGTGCGGGCGGGACCGGTCACACCGCCTGGGGCTCGCGCCACATCGCCCAGGCAGGCGGGGCGTCGGGACGGGCGCGGAACTCCTGCATCACCTCGAAGCCGTGGCGACGATAGAGAGGCACGTTGGCCTCGCTTGAGGATTCCAGATAGGCGGGCAGCCCCTGGGCGTCGACCTTTGCCAGGCCCGCCTTCAGCATCCGGGATCCGACCCCCAGGCCCTGCGCCTCGGGCCGAACCCCGAGGAACCACAGATAGGCGTGAGGCCGGTCCATGGGGTGCAACGCGTCCATCGCCTTGCGCATGGCGGCGAGGCGATCGATCCGCCCAAGGCCCGTCGCGCCCAGGATGGTGGGGAACATGCGCAGCTCCTGCATCAGGCTGTTGGGTCCCAGAGCCTGAGAGGAAATCCAGATGGAGACCGCGCCGCCGCCGGGGGGGCGGCTCACCTCGCCGGTGGGGAGGGCGATCTCCTTCACCAGCATCTTCATGAAGCGCAGGCGGGCGGCCTCGCGGCCCGCGTCGTCGCGAAGGAACCAGCAGAACTGCGGGTCCGTCCGGAAGGCCTCGTTCAGATCGTCGGCGACGGCGTCGAGGTCGGCCGAGCCCGCCAGGACGGGGGCCTCGGCGCCTCGGCGCAGGGCTTCGATCTGCGCGTCGGTCATAGCTTCTCGCTGATCTTGATGGCGGCCTTGCAACCGGCGCGTATCACCGCAGCCAGGATCGGATAGCCCAGGGCGTCGCGGGCGCCTTCCTGCACGGCGTGATCGCGATGGGCCAGCTCCTCGTCGCGGAACTTCGAGAGTTCGGCCGCCAGGGCCGGTTCACGATCGCTGAGCTCGGCCACCTGGCTGGCATAGTGCTGCTCGATCACGTCCTCCACCGCCTCGGTGCAGGCATGAGCCGCCTTCTCCCCCAGCAGCGCGGTGCCGGCGCCGAGCGCGAAGGCGGCCAGCCGCCAGACCGGGGTCATGGCGGTGGGGCGCACCCCGTGGTCGGTGAGCAGGGTGTCGAAGCGGGCCAGGTGAACGGCCTCGTGGCCCTCCATCTCGGCCAGTTGGCCGACGATCCGTTCATGGCCCTTGGAGCCGCCGAGCACGGCGCGCTGGCCGCGATAGATCTGCACCGCGGCCATCTCGCCCGCGTGATCGACCCGCAGGATCTCGGCGAGCCGCGCGGCGGTGGCCCCCTGGCCGGGGCGCGGCGGAATGGGTTTGTCGCTCATGACCGGGGCCGCTCGCGGAGCGCCGCCCAGGCGCTGTAGAAGGTGAGCTTCAGCGAAATCAGCGCGTTCCAGCCGGCCATGGAGAGGCCCAGGAGTCGCCAGGCCGCCTCGTCGCAGGCCGGGGGCTGGATCTTCGCCCCGCCCAGGAGGTCGCTCATGGCCTTGGTGCTGACGCCGCCGCCGGTGGACGCACAGGTGGAGGGGCCAGGCCACCACTTCCACTCCGCGCCGCTGTGATAGACCGCGACCGCCACGCCGACGGCGAAGACCAGGGCCAGGGCGGCGTAGAACAGCCAGCGCCAACGCAGGATCTTGGGCAGCTTCACCGCCAGGATGCAGGCCAGGGCGACCGTCCCGGCCACCCAGTAGACCTCCCGGGCCCGCAGGCAGAGCGTGCAAGGCGCGTAGCCGCCGAAGGTCTCGAAGGCGTGGGCGATCGCCAGCATCAGGGCGGCGGAGCCCAGGGCGAAGAAGGCCCAGCGGTCGAGGACGGCGCGGATGAGCTGCATCATGGCGCGCGATATGAGCGCAAAACCCGGCTCAGCCCAAGACTTTCAGCGCAACAATGCCGCCGACCAGAACGGTCAGGCCGATCACGGTGTACAGGGTCAGGCGCTTTTCGACCTCCTCGCGCACCGCCGGGCCGAAGTATTTCAGCAGGGTGGCGGTGAGGAAGAAGCGCGCCCCGCGGGTCACCACGGAGGCCCAGACGAAGGTAAAGAAGGAGAACTCGGCCAGGCCCGAGGCGATGGTCACCAGCTTGTAGGGAATGGGCGTCAGGCCCTTGATCAGGATCACCCACAGGCCCCACTGCTCGAACCAGGACTTGAAGGCGGCGTCGCCCTCGGGGTGGCCCATCAGGGCCAGCAGCCAGTGGCCGAGGTCTCCCAGGTGGTAGCCGATGAAGTAGCCCAGGCACCCGCCCAGAACCGACGACAGGGTGCAGAGGCCGGCATAGACAAAGGCCCGCTCCGGCCGCGCCAGGACCATGGGGGCCAGCATCACGTCGGGCGGGATCGGGAAGAACGAACTTTCCGCGAACGAGACGCCGCACAGCATGACGGGCGCGTGGCGCGACCCGGCCAGGTTCATGACCCAGTCGTACATTTTGCGAAGCATGGCGATCCGAGGAGGCTGTTCACTCGTTTGCTATCAGCGCCAGACGCCCTTGTCTCCTGGGCGCGGTTCAGGCAAGTGGTTTCATATGATACTATCTCTCCGGGAAGGAGTGCGCAGATGAACGCCCAGGCCACCAGTCGTGACCTCTTCGACAATCCGCTCGGCACCGACGGCTTCGAGTTTGTCGAATTCACCGCCCCCGAGCCGGATCTGCTGAAGGGCCTGTTCGAGAAGATGGGCTTCACGGCGGTCTCCAGGCACCGCTCCAAGAGCGTCATCCGGATGCGCCAGGGGGACATCAACTTCCTGCTGAACATGGAGCCCAGCGGCCAGCCTGCGGACTTCCGCCAGATTCATGGCCCCTCGGCGAACGCCATGGCCTTCCGGGTCAAGGACGCGGCCAAGGCGATGGCGCTCGCTCTCGAGCGCGGCGCCAAGCAGGTGCTGGGGCCGGTCGGCCCCATGGAGCTGAACATCCCGGCCATCGAGGGGATCGGCGGCTCGAACCTCTACCTTGTGGACCGCTATGGCGCCCAGGAAATCTACGACGTCGACTTCGTGCCGATCCCGGGCGCTGCGGAGGCGGAGGCGACCAACAGTGTCGGCCTGACCTACCTCGACCACCTGACCCACAACGTGTTCCGCGGCAACATGGGCAAGTGGGCCGACTTCTACGAGCGCATCTTCAACTTCCGGGAGATCCGCTATTTCGACATCGAGGGCGCCCAGACCGGCCTGATCTCCAAGGCCATGACCAGCCCCTGCGGCAAGATCCGCATCCCGCTGAACGAGAGCCAGGACGACCACTCGCAGATCGAGGAGTTCCTCAAGGACTATCACGGCGAGGGCATCCAGCACGTGGCGCTCGGGACCGGCGATATCTACCACGCGGTGGAGACCATGCGGGACCGGGAGGTCCGTTTCCAATCGGTGCCGGAGACCTACTACGAGCAACTCCCCGACCGGGTGAAGGGCCACGACGAGAACCTGCAGCGTCTGCGCGCCGATCAGATCCTGATGGACGGCGCCCCCACCGAGGGTCAGGGTCTGCTGCTGCAGATCTTCACCGAGAACATGATCGGGCCGATCTTCTTCGAGCTGATCCAGCGCAAGGGCAATGAGGGGTTCGGCGAGGGCAACTTCAAGGCGCTGTTTGAGTCCATTGAACTCGACCAGGTGCGCCGCGGCGTCCTGCCGGCCAAGGAGGGCTGATTGCCGCCGAAGTGGGCCATTGTCGTGCACGGCGGGGCAGGCGTGATCGAGCGCGCCCACCTCAAGCCTGAGCAGGAGGCGGCCTATCGCGCCGCCCTGACCAAGGTGACCGAGGCCGGCGCCCAGGTCTTGAAGGCGGGCGGCCTTGCCCTGGACGCCTGCGAGACCGCCGTCCGCCTGCTGGAGGACGATCCTCTGTTCAACGCTGGCCGGGGCGCGGTCTTCACCGCGGAGGGCCGCAACGAACTGGACGCCGCCATCATGGAGGGGCGCACGCTGAGGGCCGGCGCCGTGGCCGGCGTTACAAGAGCCCGGCACCCGATCACGCTGGCCCGCGCGGTCATGGAGCGCTCGCCCCATGTCATGCTGATCGGCAAGGGCGCCGACGACTTCGCCGCCGACCAGGGCGAGGAGTTGGTGGAGCCGTTCCATTTCCATACCGCGCGCCGCTGGCGCAGCCTGACCAATTTCCTGAAGGCCGAGAAGCTGCCGATCCCGGAGGAGCCGGTCGGCGCGGACCGGCCTGATCCCGCCCAGGGATTGGCGCACGACGAGGGCAAGCATGGCACCGTGGGCGTTGTCGCCCTCGACATCCACGGCGACGTGGCCGCCGCCACCTCCACCGGCGGCACCACCGGCAAGCGCTGGGGGCGGGTGGGGGACAGCCCCCTGATCGGGGCGGGGACCTATGCGTCGAACGCCGGCTGCGCGGTGTCGGCCACCGGGACCGGCGAGTACTTCATCCGCCTGACCGTGGCGCGCGACATCTCGGCCCTTGTGGAGCTGAAGGGGCTAAGCCTGCAGGCCGCCGCCGACAAGGTGGTGCAGCACCGGCTGACCGCTCTGGGCGGCGACGGCGGGGTCATCGCTGTCGCGCCGGATGGTCAGATCGCCTGGAGCTTCAACACATCGGGCATGTACCGCGCCCAGGCGTCGGAGGGGCGTCCGATGGCGGTGGGCATCTACAAGGACGAATTCTGATGGCTCGAAACTGGATCCCGGTGCGCGGCGCCCAAGGTGTCCACTCCCGCCAGGCCCACGCCGATATGCCAGACGGCACCTATGAGCGGGAGATCTCCAAGGAGGGCTTCTTCGGCCCCGCCGCCTTCCTGCACCATCCGCGCCCCCCCACTGGCTGGACCAATTTCGAAGGGCCGCTGCGCCCCCGCGCCTTCGACCTCTCCCGCCTGAACGAGGCGCCGGGTTCGCCCTGGAGCGCGCCCGTCGTGCTGCACAACGCCGCCGTGGAGATGCGCTTCTGGAAGCTGGCCTCGCCCATGCCGGCGCTCGCCCGCAACGCCGATGGCGATCAGTTGCTGTTCGTGCATGAGGGCGCCGGCGACCTGTTCTGCGACTACGGCCGTATCGGCTACGCGGCCGGCGACTACCTCTATCTGCCGCGCGGGACCATGTGGCGGCTTGCGCCCAGCACGCCCACGGCGGTGCTGATGATGCAGGCGACCAACACCCATTTCTCGTTGCCGGACAAGGGCATGCTGGGCGGGCACGCCCTGTTCGATCCCGCCATGCTGGACACGCCCGCCATGGACGAGGCCTTCCGCGCTCATCAGGCGGAACCCGGCGAATACCGCGTGGAGATCAAGAAGCGCGGCCAAGTCTCGGTGGTGACCTACCCCTACAATCCCATCGACGCGGTGGGCTGGCATGGGGATCTGGCGCCGGTGCGCCTGAACGTGAAGGATCTGCGGCCGGTGGTCAGCCACCGCTACCACCTGCCTCCCAGCGTCCACACCACCTTCGTCTCTGACCGCTTCGTGGTCTGCACCTTCGCGCCGCGGCCGTTCGAGACCGATCCGGGGGCCTTGAAGGTCCCGTTCTTCCACAACAACGACGATTTCGAGGAGGTGCTCTTCTACCACGCCGGCGACTTCTTCAGCCGCGACGGCATCGACGCCGGGATGATGACCTTTCATCCGTCGGGCTTCACCCATGGCCCGCACCCCAAGGCGCTGAAGAACATGCTCAGCCAGCCCAAGCCCGCAACCGATGAATATGCCGTGATGATCGACACCCGCGACCCGTTGGAGGTTGGCGAGGCCGCCGCGACGGTTGAGAATGCCGCCTATGTCGACAGTTGGAAGACCGCCTAGGTGAAAGTCCCCCTCGACCGCAACAAGCGCAGCCTCGCCGCCGTCCCCATGGACGTGCGTATCTGAATGCCCAGCGTCGACCGCCAGCAGGATTTGGCGGACGCCGCCGAGGAAGAACTGGCAAGGGCCTGCGATCTGGGCTGGCGGGAGCTCTCCCAGGTCACCCCCTGGGGCGACACCTACGAAGGCTTTACTCCGGCCGGCCGTTCCGCCGAGTTTGAGCGCAACTACCTTTGGGTCGATGAGCCCAAGGGCGACATCTGCGTCGAGGTCGTCGTCTATCAGCCTCAAGCCTATGAGCGCGGGGTGCGCCTGACCCGCGTCATCCCGCACCGCAATTCAACGAAAACAGAAATGATGGGAGACCAGGAATGAAGCTCGCTTCACTCAAGTGGGGACGCGACGGACGTCTCGTGGTGGTGTCCAGCGATCTCGCCTGGTGCGTGGAGGCGACCAATATCGCCCCCACCCTGCAGGCGGCCCTCGACGACTGGGAGCGGTGCGAGCCGCTGCTGAGGGGGCTGGCCGAGAGCCTGGACCATGGCTCGATACCGCGGGTGCGCTTCCACGAGCACGACGCCGAGAGCCCCTTGCCGCGCGCCTACCAGTGGGCGGACGGCTCGGCCTATGTGAACCACGTGGAACTGGTGCGCAAAGCGCGCGGCGCCGAGATGCCCGCCAGCTTCTGGACCGAGCCCCTGATGTATCAGGGTGGTTCCGATGGCTTCCTGGCGCCCCGCGACCCCATCCCCTTGGCCGACGAAGCCTGGGGCTGCGACATGGAAGGCGAGATCGCGGTCATCACGGGCGACGTGCCTCAGGGCGCGAGCCGGGAGGAGGCGCTTGCCGCCGTCCGGCTGGTGATGCTGGCCAACGACGTGTCGCTACGAAACCTGATCCCCGACGAGCTGGCCAAGAACTTCGGCTTCTTCCAGTCCAAGCCGGCGTCGTCCTTCTCCCCCGTGGCGGTGACCCCCGACAGCCTGGGCGACGCCTGGGTCGATGGCCGCCTGACGGGCGCCCTGGAGGTGGAGCTGAACAGCAAGCCCCTGGGTGAGGCCGACGCCGGCGTCGACATGACCTTCGATTTCGGGACCCTGATCGCACACGCCGCCAAGACCCGGGCGCTGGGCGCGGGGACGATCATCGGCTCCGGCACCGTCTCGAATCGTGGTCCCGACGGCGGTCCAGGGAAATCGGTGTCCGAGGGCGGCGTCGGCTATTCCTGCCTCGCGGAGCTGCGGACCGTCGAAACCCTGGCCGGCGGCGCGCCAAAGACCCCGTTCCTCAAGGCCGGAGACTGCGTTCGGATTGAAATGCGCGACGCCCGCCGTCACTCCATCTTCGGCGCCATCGAACAGGAGGTCGCGGCCAGATGACCGTTCAGTCCCAGCCCACGGATGCCGCAGCCGTCCCGGGGCTGAAGCTGGACGCCTATCTGCCCTACCGGTTGTCGGTGGCCTCCAACGCGGTCTCGGGCCTGATCGCCCGGGCCTACGAGGATCGCTTTGGCCTGACCATCCCGCAGTGGCGGCTGATCTGCGTGCTGGCGGAGGATGGCGGCCTGACCCAGGGCGCCATCGTCTCACGCACGGGCATGGACAAGGTGACGGTGAGCCGCGCGGCCCAGGGCTTGTTCAAGCGCCGCCTGCTGGAACGGTCGGATCACCACGCCGACGGGCGCTCGCATGTCCTGGCCCTGACCCAGGAGGGCTCGCGTCTCCATGCGGAGATCGCCCCCCTGGCCCTGGCCTATGAGGCGGCCCTGATATCTGGGCTCGCGCCTGACGAGGTGTCGCTGCTCAAGCGGCTCTTGAACCGCCTGCAGATGGCGGCCAACGCCTTGGCCGGCGACACGGGGGAGGCGCTTAGTGCGCCGTCTCCGGCATCCGGACGCCCCAACGGTGGGAGCCCTCGCCGAACCGCAGAGTGAAGCCGAAGCTCTCGCGCTTCTCGGTGTCGTTCCAGGCCGCCTCGAAGCTGGTGATGACCGTGGTCTCCAGCTCCTCGGGGATGTTGCGGACATCGACCCCTGAGTCGCGGGCCATCTGCATGATGACCTCCCGCCGGTGCGCCTCGCCGCCGAACTGCATCAGGGTCTGCCGGATGCGCTCGGCCACGGCCTCCGCGCTGGTCTTGGGGCGCGGCTTCCGCCGCCGTTCGGTTTGGATCTTTTCCATGATCACGCCTCCACCTGAGGAGGGTGCGCTCGGGTCGTTTATCGCGTCGTTAAGGCTCACGCTTAACTTGTGTTTGCGACGTTCTACCCGCCGCCCAGCGCCACGGTGAGCTGGTAGACGATCAGGGCGGCGATATAGGCCAGGGTGATCATGTAGACGAACATGACCGTCGGCCAGAGCCAGCTGTTGGTCTCGCGCTTCACCACCCCCAGCGTCGCCACGCACTGCGGAGCGAACACATACCAGGCGAGGAACGACAGGCCCGAGGCGAGGGACCATTGCTCCGCCAGCCGGGCCGAGAGCCCGCCGGTGTTGGTCTCGGCGTCGCCCACCGCATAGACGGTGCCCAGGGCCGCGACAGCGACTTCCCGGGCGGCCATGCCGGGGACCAGGGCCACCGACATCTGCCAGTTGAACCCGATGGGGGCCAGGAGGGGCTGGATGAAGTGGCCGATCGTGCCGGCGAAGCTGTAGTCGATGGCCGGGCCTGTCGCGCCCGCCGGCGGATAGGGGAAGGTCGACAGGAACCAGACGAGCACCATCAGGGGCAGGATGATGCGGCCCGCTCGGCTCATGAAGATCTGACCTCGCTGCAGCAGACTGCGCGCGACATTGGTGGGGTCGGGCTTCTTGTAGGTGGGCAGCTCCATCATGAAGGGCTCGCTCATGCCCCGCCACAGGAAGCGCCGGATGACGAAGGAGACGCCCAGGGCCGACAGGATGCCTGCCGCATACAGGCCGAACATCACCAGGCCCTGGAGGCTGAAGACCCCGCCCACCACCTTGGCCGGGATCACCGCGCCGATGATCAGGGTGTAGACCGGAATGCGCGCTGAGCAGGTCATCAGCGGCGCCACCAGGATCGTGGTCAGCCGGTCGCGCTTGGAGTCGATCACCCGCGTCGACATGACCCCGGGGATCGCGCAGGCGAAGGAAGACAGAAGGGGGATGAAGGCCCGGCCGTGCAGCCCCGCCCCGCCCATGATCTTGTCCATCAGGAAGGCGGCCCGGGCCATGTAGCCGGAGTCCTCCAGCATGATGATGAACAGGAACAGGATCAGGATCTGCGGCAGGAAGACCAGGACGCTGCCAACGCCGGCGATGATGCCGTCGACGATCAGGCTGCGGACCAGACCCTCGGGGATCGCCAGGGCCACGAGCCCGCCGAGGCCCGTCATGCCGGCGTCGATCAGGTCCATCAGGGGCGTGGCCCAGGTGAACACCGCCTGGAACATCAGCAGCAGGATGGCCAGCAGGATGGCCAGGCCCCAGACGGGATGCAGCAGCACGCCGTCAACCTTGCCCGTCAGGGTGTCGGGACGCTCAGGTGGCCGGACGTGAGCCTTCATCAGGCGCTGGGCCTCGCGGTGGGCGTCGCGGATCTCGCCGGCGTCGGGCGCGCGCCATTCTCGGGCGACGGTCGCCGCGGCCTCCAGGGTGGTGGCGTCGATCTGGGCCACCAGTTCCTCGATGCCGCGCTTGCGGGTGGCCACGGTGGTGACGATCGGCGCGCCGATGTCGCGGGCCAACCCCTCCAGGTCGATCCGCAGGCCCTGACGCTGGGCGATGTCGAACATGTTGAGGGCGAGAACCAGCGGCCGGCCTACCTGCTTCAGCTCCAGGATCAGGCGCAGCACCAGGCGCAGGTTGGTGGCGTCGGCCACGCAGACGATGGCGTCGGGAGGGGTCTCGCCGGCCAGCTGGCCGAGGACCGCATCACGGGTGACCGCCTCGTCCGGGCTTCGGGCCCGCAGGGAATAGGTGCCGGGCAGGTCCAGCACGTGGATCGTGCGGCCCGAGGCGGCGGTGACCGTCCCTTCCTTCCGCTCCACGGTGACGCCGGCATAGTTGGCCACCTTCTGGCGGCTGCCGGTCAGGGCGTTGAAGAGGGCGGTCTTGCCGGAATTGGGATTGCCGACCAGGGCGACCCGGGCTGGCGACAGGGCGACGTCGCTCATGGACGGTCCAACAGGATGATGACGTCACCGGCGTCGCGGCGGCGCAGGGCGACGCGCATGTCGTCCAGGCGCACGGCGATGGGATCGTGGCCGATCGCGCCCTCGTGGATCACCTCGACGCGGGCCCCTTCCACGAAACCGAACTCCAGCAGGCGGCGCTGCAGCTCCTCGATATCGACGCCATGATCCTTGCCGTCGTCATCGGCGCGTACATCGATGATCACGCCCCGATCGCCGACGGAGGCGTCGCTCAGCCGAAGGGTGATCCCCACCTCGGGGATGGCCTCGGCGATCTCCACACGGTCGATCGACAGATTGTTCATGCTGACGCCCTCACTCGTTGCGAGTGATTATCATTCGGACGACGGCGCGTCGAGAGCGCGACGCTGCTTGCGGCGAAGCGTCTCGCCGGAACCTGGCGACGGGTCAGGAATTGGCTGCTCCAGAGCTGGAGGAAATCGACTTGGACCTGGTCATCGTCAAGCGCGCCCTGGGCGTCGTCAGTCTCGGCCTGGGCCTGGTGGCCGTCGCCGCGCCACGGCAGTTCGCCAAATTCGTGGGTCTGGCCTCCGACGAGGAGAAGGTCGCCGCCTTCGGCGCCCGCGAGATCGCCGCCGGCGCCGGACTGCTGTCGCCCGTTCGACCGGGTCCCTGGCTGTGGCTCCGGGTCGGCGGTGACGCCATGGACCTGCTTACGCTCGGCAAGGCCACCGGTCGCGAGAACCCCCGCCGCCAGGCCGCCATGGCCGCGGCCGCCGTGGTGGGCGCCATCGTAGTGCTGGACATCGTGCTGGCCGCCCACGCCGCCCTGCATCGCGACGAGGACGAGGCCGCGGCCAAGTAGGTCAATCGCCGCTTGCGGCGGCGAGTCCCGCCGCTACATTGCCGGCCGCTCCTGGGGCCCCAGTGGCGAAATGGTAGACGCGGCAGACTCAAAATCTGTTGCCGAGAGGCGTGTTGGTTCGAGTCCGACCTGGGGCACCAAACTAGAAGTCAGGGACAGGCCTACGGCCGTCCTCAGTCGGCGCGCTTCACCACGAAGCCCGACCAGAAATGCCAGTAGTCGCGCAGCAGGTCGGGGACGATCCAGAAGCCGTGCCGGTAGGGCTGCGCCACGCCGATCGCCAGGGTGGGATCAGCGGTTCCGCGCCAGGTGCCGAACAGCCGGTCCCAGATGGGGGCCATGGCGAAGTGGCCGGTGGGTTCGGTCATGTCCAGCTTGTGGTGCAGCCGGTGGTGCAGGGGCGACTGGAGCACCCAGCGGCCGACCCAGCCCCAGTCGGAGGTGAGCTGGGAGTGAATCAGGAACCCGACCGTGGTCACCAGGACACTGACGAAGATCATCACGCTGGGGGTGGCCCCCAGGATGGCGAGCGGCAGGTTGATCACGAAGAAGGCGCTGAACGCGGCTGGATGCTGGCGCGCTGAGGTCGCCACACAGAAGTCTTTGGCCGAGTGGTGGAAGCGGTGCAGCGGCCAGAAGAACCGGCTGTGGTCCAGCCGGTGCGTCCAGTAGTCGAAGAAGGTGTAGATGTAGAAATAGACCACCAGCTGGGCCGCGAAGGGCAGGCTGGTCAGGTCCGCCGCAAAGCCCGTCTGAGCCTGGATCCAGTCGCGGATCGCCATGCCGGAGATCATCGAGAGGCCCAGCATCATGGCCTTGCCCACCACCTCCAGCACAAAGGCCTGACCCAGGACCAGGACGGCCAGGTCGGTGCGCATGGACATGGTGGGAGCGAAGATCAGCGCGCGAGCGGAGCTCTTCTCCCACCCGACCACCAGGCATTCGATCCACAGCGCCGTCGGCAGGATGGCGGCCACCATGCCGACGCCGGCGAGGCGGTCATGCACCCCCGATACGGTCTTGGATTCGCCGAAGGCCTGTAGGGTGATCTGATCGGGCAGCAGGCTGGCCACCGCCCACCAGGCCGCGCCGAGCAGGGCCGCGTAGACAACCAGCCCAAGCACGATAGCCGCGCGACCCACCGCGGCCCGGGGGCGGGTGTCGCCCTCGAGTGTCATCGAGGTGTCGGCAAGCGCCATCGGCTATGACTCCAGTTGGGCGGGCGGCCCAATAGAGCAAGTCGTCGTTGAATGGCCGTTAACAGCGCGGCGAAAGGCGTCCGCCGCCCTTCGCCGCCTTGTGCTGTCAGTCCTTGAGACTGGCCGGGACCTTGCCGCTGTTCTCGGCGAGCTTCTTCCAGACGGCCTTCTGCAGGGCGATGTTCTGCTCGGCGCTGCCGTGGGCGCCGGCGTTGACGCCGAGTTCCCCGGCCAGCTCGGTGCGGGCGTCCAGGCTGGAATCCAGGTCGAGCATCTTCAGCAGGTCGACGATGGAGGTGCGCCAGTTGCCGCCGCCACCCTTCTGTGCGGCGAGCTCAGTGAGCACAGCCTCGACATCAACGGGCGCAGGGGCCGGAGCCGCGGCCGGCGCGGCGGCGGGGGCGGCCGGCTTGGGTGCGGGAGCCGGAGCGGCCACCTTCTTGTGATTGAAAATCTTGTCGAAGATCTTGCCGAAAATACTCATGAGCGCCTCGCTGGAATGTGAGGACAGAAAGCTCCGGAGGCCGGCTGGGTTCCGCCGCGAGCGGAATGAGAAGCGCCTGGGCCGCACGCGCTGCGCACCGCCCAGGGCTGGATCGTCTTAGCCGCCGAAGTTGGCGCGAATCGTGACGCCGTAATAGCGCCTGACGGTTTCCCGATCAGGGGCGGCATACCCGCACCATGAGTTGGGAAGCCCCACAGTTATATGGTTATATGACATATTCCTTGATGGGGCTGTCTCGCGAACGCAGCCCGCGCCGATCGGCCGACCGCATGTGAATTGTACGCGCGGACCCCAGGGATTCTGGGCAGAGGAGTTTGTATGCAGCTGATCGAGCGGCCCACGGGCTTTGACATTGTCGAGGCCGGGCGGGTGATCCTGCGTCACACCGCCGAGGCGCCCTGCGTCTTCGTCGGCCGCGGCGAGCCTGAGGTCGAGATGCTGCGGGGCAATTTCAAGATCGCTGATTATGTGATCGAGCGCGTGCCGCTGCGCGCCGCCACCGTCATCCGGGAGGGCGAGGCGGTCTCCATCACCTTGGCCCCATCGGCCGCCGAGACGCCCCTCCTGGTCGTGACGATCGCCGCAGGCGCCATCGCCATGCAAGCGACCGATCCGACCCTAAACCGTATGTGGATCCGTACGGTGGCCGAGGTCGGCGAGCATGTCTGGGGCGGTGGCGAGCAGATGTCCTATTTCGACATGCGCGGCCGACGCTTCCCCCTCTGGACCTCCGAGCCCGGTGTGGGGCGCGACAAGAGCAAGATGATCACCCTGCAGGCCGACCTGGCCGGCGCGGGCGGGGACTATTTCAACACCAACTATCCGCAGCCGACCTATGTCTCGTCGCGGCTCTACGCCCTGCACGTGGACACCACGGCCTACAGCGTCTTCGATTTTCGCCATGACGGCTTCCACGAGATCGAGGTCTGGGAGATTCCGGCCAAAATCGAGGTCTGGGCGCGCGACACCTTCGTCGAGATCGTCGGGGTTCTATCGGAGCGTTTCGGCCGCCAGCCGCAGCTTCCGACCTGGGTGCTGGAGGGCGCCATCGTCGGCCTGAAGCAGGGCGCCGAAAGCTTCGACCGTCTGCAGAACTTCCTCGACGCCGGCGTGAAGGTCGCAGGCCTGTGGTGCGAGGACTGGGTGGGCCTGCGCATCACCTCCTTCGGCAAGCGGCTGTTCTGGGACTGGAAGTGGAATCCCACGCGCTATCCCGACCTGGACACCCAGATCGGCGAGCTGCGAGCCAAGGGCATCCGTTTCCTTGGCTACGTGAACCCCTATCTGGCGGTGGACGGCAGCTTCTATGAGGTGGCCAAGGCCAAGGGCTATCTGGCCCTGACCCTCGACGGCGCCGGCCCGTACATCGTCGACTTCGGCGAGTTCGACTGCGGCGTGGTGGACTTCACGATCCCGGAGGCCTGCGAGTGGTTCGAGGAGGAGATCATCGGCCGCCAGATGCTGGACTTCGGCCTGTCAGGCTGGATGGCCGATTTCGGCGAATACCTGCCCACCGACGCGAGGCTGGCCAACGGCGTCGACGGCATGCTGATGCACAACGCCTGGCCGCCCCTGTGGGCGGAGGTCAATGCGCGCGCCGTGGCCAAGCGCGGCATGACCGGCGAGGCGCTGTTCTTCCTGCGGGCCGGCTATACCGGGGTCCAGGCCCATTGCCCCCTGCTGTGGGCCGGTGACCAGTCGGTGGATTTCAGCCGCCATGACGGCCTCGGCACTGTGATCTGCGGAGCCCTGTCCTCGGGCCTGCTGGGCAACGCCTACCATCACAGCGACATCGGCGGGTACACCAGCCTGTTCGGCAATGTCCGCACCGCCGAGCTGCTGATGCGCTGGTCGGAGATGGCCGCCTTCACGCCGGTGATGCGCTCCCATGAGGGCAACCGGCCCGACGAGAACCTGCAGCTGGACGGCGATCCCAAGGTGCTGGCCCACTTCGCCCGGATGACGCGAATCTATCGCCACCTCGCCCCCTATGTGGCGGGGCTATCGGCGGAGGCGGCGGCCACCGGCCTGCCGCTGCAGCGGCCGATGTTCCTGCACTTCCAGGAGGATCGCGCGACCTATGTCGACCAGACCCAGTACCTCTACGGCGCTGACCTGCTGGTGGCGCCGGTGATCCGTGAAGGAAAGCTCGAGCGGGAGGTCTACCTGCCGGCCGGCGTTGTCTGGGTGAATGCGTGGACCGGCGACACGCACAGCGGCGGCGGCGCGATCACGGTTGTCGCAGAGCTGGGCTATCCGCCGGTCTTCTACCGTGAGGGCTCGCGGGACACGGCGTTGTTCGCCGGCCTTGGCCAGATCTAGGATTACTCCATGACCGACACTGATCTTCGCGGCCTGCTGGCCGCCGGGCTGTTGACCCCCGCCCTGATGGGCGCGACCTCGGCCAAGGCCGCCGCCAAGCCGAGCGAGGGCCAGATGATCGAACTGTGGCCCAACGGCGCCCCGGGCGGGTCCCAGGTCACGGTGACGGAGAAGGCGACCGACGTCGTCGACAAGGGTCAGACCGGCCGGGACATCTCCGGGATCACCAGGCCGCGCTTCAGCCTGCACCGGCCAAAGAAGAAGACTGACACCGCCATGCTGGTGATCGCCGGCGGCGCCTTCAATCGCGTGGTGTTCGACAAGGAGGGCGAGGAGGTCTGCCGCTGGCTGGCCGACAACGGCGTCGCCGCCGGCGCCCTGCTGTACCGCCTGCCCGGCGACGGTTGGGACGCGGGCCAGGATGCGCCGCTTCAGGACGCTCAGCGCGCCCTGCGCCTGCTGGTCCAGGAAACCGGCGCCAAGCGCGTGGGGATCATGGGCTTCTCGGCCGGTGGCACCATCGCCGCCGCCTTGGCCGCGCGCGCCGCGGAGGCGCTTTACCCGCCGGTGGACGCCGATGACAAGCTGAACGCCACGCCAACCTTCATGTGCCTGGGATACCCTTACCTGAACGTGCCGAAGAGGCCCCGCGAGAACATGTTCCCGGGCTTCACCAAGGCCACGCCGCCGACCTTCTTCTTCCACGCCGCTGATGACGCCCGCGTCCCGGTGGCCAACTCGATCCAGCCCTTCCAGGAACTGCGCGCCTTCGGCGTGCCCGCGGCTCTGCACGTCTATGAGAGCGGCGCCCATGGTTTTGGCCTACGGGCGCCCGAGGGCTCGTCCGCCTCGCACTGGCCCGAGCACTTCCTGACCTGGGCCAGGGCCGGCGGGCACATCGGCTAGGCGCTACTCCGCCGCCTGGGCCATCGGCGAGGCTTGCGGCCCACGGATCAGCCTGCCGGGCATCTCGCCGGTGGCCTCGCCGTTCTCGAAGGTGACCACGCCCTCGACGATGGTGGCGACATAGCCCTGGGCGCGCTGGATCAGGCGGCGGCCCTGGGCGGGCAGGTCGAAGGCCATCTCCGGGGCCAGGATGGCCAGTTTCTCGAAGTCGATCAGGTTGAGGTCGGCTTTCATGCCGGGCGCGAGCGTCCCGCGGTCGTGCAGCCCGTAGAGCCGCGCGGTGTCGCGCGTCTGCATGGAGACCACCTTCTCCAGGCTCAGGCGCGCGCCGCGCGAGCGGTCGCGGACCCAGTGGGTCAGCATGTAGGTGGGGAAGCTGGCGTCGCAGATCACCCCGCAATGGGCCCCGCCGTCCGACAGGCTGAGCACCGTGTTGGAGTGGGTCATCATCTCGTGGATATGGTCGAAGTTGAACTCCGCGTAGTTGAGCAGCGGCAGGTAGATGTAGCCCTGGCCGTCCTTCTCCATGAGCATGTCGTAGACGATGGCGTCGGGCGCCTGGCCGGTGGTCTTGGCCAGGGCCGCGATGGAGTCCTCGGCGCGGGGTTCGTAGTCCAGGCCGCCCGCGTGCTCCAGCCGGAACATGCGATCGAATCCTTGGGTCAGGATCATGCCGATGGCGCCCATGGGCCGTGACGGCTCGGCCAGGATCCTGGCCCGGACCTCGGGGTCACGCAGCTGCACGATGCGCTCGGCGAAGGGCAGGGCGGCGAGCTGGCGATAGGTGTCTCGGCCGATGAAGGGATGCACCGTGCTCTGCCAGCCAAGCACCATGCCGGTCGGACGGCAGGCGATCTGGGCGGTGATCTGGGCGCCCTGCGCCCGCGCCTCCTCGGTCAGCTGCAGCAGCCGACGCCAGCCGTCGGCCTTCACTGGGGACTGCAGCAGCCCAAAGGTGACCGGCACGCCTGTCTCGACCGACAGCGACCGCATCCAATTGAACTCGTTCTCGGCGGGCGCCATGTCGGACGCCATCTCGAAGACCCCGTGGCCGGCTTGGCCCATGGCCCGGCCGATACCCAGCAGTTCGTCCTCGGCCGCGAAGGTGCCCGGCACCGGCTCGCCGTCCTTGGCCAGGTGCAGCATGGTGCGCGAAGTGGAGAAGCCCAGGGCGCCGGCCGCCACGCCCTCGCCGACGATGCGCGACATTTCGGCGATGTCTTCAGCCGTCGCGGGTTCGTTGCGCGCGCCGCGCTCGCCCATGACATAGGCCCGCACCGCGCCGTGCGGCACCTGGGTGGCCACGTCGATCACCCGAGGCTGGCCCTCCAGGCTGTCGAGATATTGCGGGAAGGTCTCCCAGGTCCACTTGATGCCTTCCGACAGCGCCGCGCCGGGAATGTCCTCGACGCCTTCCATCAGTTCGATCAGCCAGGCATGGCGGTCGGGACGCACCGGCGCGAAGCCGACGCCGCAATTGCCCATCACCGCGGTGGTCACCCCGTGCCAGCTCGACGGCGCCAGATAGGGGTCCCAGGTCACCTGACCATCGTAGTGGGTATGGATATCCACCCAGCCGGGGGTGACGATCAGGCCGCCGGCGTCGATCTCTCGGCGTCCGGCCTGTGGGATCTTGCCCACCGCGGTGATCTTGCCGTTGTCGATCGCGATGTCGGCCAGGAAGGCCGGGGTCTCGGCGCCGTCCACCACGCGTCCGTTTCGGATCACCAGATCGTGCATCGTCCGCCCTCGGTCGAGGTTCCACGCAGACATCATTCCGGCCGCGCCTGCGGACCCAACTTGGGGCAGCATGGACCCAAGTTGCGAGGCCGAAAAGTGTGACCCAACGTCAGGCCGCCCAGGGTCCTTGAGCAGCGTGGGCGCCGATGTCGGCGATGGCGGCCCAGACCTTGTCGGCCGGGGCGTCGATGATAACTTCCTTGTGGATGGTGGCCATGGGGGCCTTCAATCAGGTTGAAGCAGGACCCGACGATGGGGGAGGGTAGGCCACTCGTCTGGCCGATTCCGGACACGGTCACGTCGCCTTGGAACCGACACGTGTTCGCGAAATTGTCAGCATGCTGCGTTATTTCCTCCGGCGGATTTGGCGCGACATGACCCCTTTCACCCTGCTCCTGACCCTTGGACTCGCGGCGGCGCCCATGGCGGCTCTTGCAGCCGAACCCTTGCCGCTGGCCCACGCCTTCGGCAATACGGTGGTCTCCACCTATCCCGATGGCCGCACCGCCCTAGTGTGGCTGAAGAAGGACGGAACCTATACGGGGAAGACCCGCCGCCGCACGCCCTCCAGCGGGACGTGGAGCCTGAAGGGCGAAAAGGTCTGCCTCAAACAGGCCAAGCCCGTGGCCGTGCCGTTCAACTTCTGCACCGAACTGCCCGCCAGCGAAAGTTGGAAGGCCAGGGCGGTCACTGGCGAGCCGGTCACCATGAAGGTCGTGAAGGGTGTGGCGCCTTAGGCCCTCAGTGCTGGGCCAGAACGACGCCGGTCAGCACGGCGACATACTGCAGAGCCGCGCCGCCCACCACGTGGCCGTGCCAGATGGCGCGGCGGAACCGCAGCTTGTCCAGGAGGTAGAAGACCGCGCCGGTGGAATAGATCGCGCCGCCCAGGGCGAGCATCAGCAGCGAGATCCACGAGAGGCCGTCGATCATCGGCTTGATGGCCACCAGCACCAGCCAACCCAGGGCGAGATATAGTCCCACCCAGAAACGCCGCCCCAGGCCGGGGAGGAACAGCTTGCCGAGAATGCCCATCGCCGCCAGCGACCAGACCGCCGTGGTCATGGCGACGGACCAGGCGCCGGTGAGGTTCTGGGTCGTGAACGGCGTGTAGGAGCCCGCGATCATCAGGAAGATGCCCGCGTGGTCCAAACGGCGCAGCAGCGGCCGCCAGCTCGGCTTGGCGAAATTGTAAGCCAGTGACAGCGCCAGCATCGCCACCATGGCCATGCTGTAAACGGCCACCGCGGCCACCTGGCCGAGGGTTCCGATCTTGACCGACAATCCCAGCAGGATGCCGCCGCCGACCAGGGCCAGGGTCAAGCCGGTGATATGCACCACCAGGTCGGCGCATTTGGCGGCGGGCGTGGGATAGTGGCGCGGCGGAAACATGGCCTCACCATATCCGCGGCCTGTGTCGCGTCCATGACCAATCTTGGGCCGTATCATCTGCGATAACTTCGACCATGCAGGCCGCGGCCCGCCTTGGCGTCGAGAATCTCGATAACCTGGGTTCCTGAACCCGCCATTCCCCAGGATCTAGATGTCAGACCCGGACGCCCCGACATTTCCCCCCGATGTCCGCCGTCACGTCGTCCGCCTGGCCGGGGACTTCTTCCTGAACACAGCGCAGGTGATCACCTCGGCCATTGATACTGACCTGGTGACGGGGATGATCTTCCTGGCCATCGTTCGCGCCAATGTCCGGCACATGCTGGACGATCCGGAATTGGCCCTGGCCTATTTCGAGCCCGGCGACCGGCCGCACGAGGTCTTCCGCAAGCCCGTGAGCGTCTACGCCATCGCCCGCGAGCTTCGCCTGCCCTACGAGACCGCGCGCCGCCATATCGGCAAGTTGCTGGCCAAGGGACTGTGCGAGCGCCTGGGCGATGGCGGCGTGGTGTTCCCGCCCGAGGTCAACGATAGGCTCGAGGTTCGCCAGGCCGTGGCCACCAACTTCCACGCGACCGTCCGCTACGCCCAGGCGCTGGCCGATGCCGGGGTTGTCGCGACATGCCGCCCGGGGGCCGAAGCCCAGGACAAGGCGGCGTACATGCCGCGAGAGGTGGTGCGGCTCTCCAGCGACTACTTCCTCAACACCGTCGCCCTGCTCACCACCAACCTGGGCCTCGATCTGGTGGAGGGCCTGATGTTCCTTGCGATCGTTCGGGCCAACACCTTGCACGTGACCCTAGACCCCACCCTGGCGGCCACCTTCAGCGGCCTGGACGAGATTCCTCCCGACGCCCTACGCCGCAGTGTCAGCGTCTACGCCCTGGCCCGCGAGCTGCGACTGCCCTACGAGACCGCCCGCCGCCATGGCCGCAAGTTGCTCGACAAGGGACTTTGCGAACGGGCAAGCGACCGCGGCCTGGTGACGCCGAGCCACGTTCACGCGCGCGACGACTTCAAGGCGAGCGTCGAGAACTACGGGCGGATCACCCAGGCCTTCGTAAATTCCCTGGCCCAGGCGGGACTGGTTCTGACCTAGGCGCCCTCCAGGGATGGCGCCCGCCCTCCGAACGCCCTAAGGCCGTGGCATGACCCGCAAGCCCGCGCCCGCTCACATGACCGTGCAGAACAACGGCATGGGCATCGCCCTGCGGGTGGCGGCGATGGTCTGCATGGCGGGACTGGCCGCCTTGGTGAAGTGGTGCTCCAGCCGGGGCGTCCCGGTGCTTGAGATCATCTTCTTCCGCAACGCCTTCGCCTTCGTGCCGGTGTTGATCTACATCGCCCGGACCACCGGTTTCTCGGTGCTGAAAACCAAACGGCCCCTGGGCCACCTGATGCGTTCGACGGTCGGCCTGACCGGCATGGTCTGCGGCTTCACCGCGGTCAGCCTGCTGCCGCTGACAGAATCCACGGCGCTGTCCTTCTCCGCCCCCTTGTTCATGACCGCCCTGTCGGCGCTGATCCTCAAGGAGACGGTCGGTCTGCATCGTTGGGGTGCGGTCCTGGTGGGCCTGGTCGGGGTCCTGATCATGATCAACCCCGACCCCTCCCATATGGCGGTGAAGGGCACCGTCTTCGCCCTGGTGGCCGCCGTCGGCTCGGCCGGCGCCATGATCGCCATCCGCGAGATCGGCCGCACCGAGCCCGGCGCAACCATCGTCTTCTATTTCACCCTAGCCGGCATGGTGCTTGGCCTGGCCAGCCTCCCCTTTGGCTGGGTCATCCCCGACATGACGACCCTGGCCCTGCTGATCCTCGCCGGCCTGATCGGCGGGGTTGGGCAGCTCTTCCTGACCGAGGCCATCCGCCGAGCGCCGGTCGCCGTGGTGGCGCCCTTCGACTACACCCAGCTGATCTGGGCCAGCATCATCGGCTTCCTTGTGTGGGAGGAAACGCCGCGCCTGGCCACCCTGGCGGGCGCCCTCGTTGTGGCCGGTAGCAGCATCTACATCCTCCTTCGCGAGACCCGCCGCTTCCGCGCATCCTGAAGGGCCTCATCGCGCGAAGGGCTTTAGAAACCCTGCGTTGACAGACCTGAGGTACGGGAAGATTCTGCTGGCCAAGTCAGGTTCCTTTCAGGGCCTTCGGCGCTCGGAACCCGGCTCCAGGTCAGATGGAGGCCAGGCATGATCAGGACAGTATCGGCGGCAGGCGCCTTGGCGGTGGCTCTTTGCGCAGGCTCGGCCCAGGCCGCGGTGACAGTGATCGGCGGCGGGATGGCTGAGGCCTGTTCCGATGCGGCGATCGGTGGCGAAAGCGACATCAAGTTCCAGCAGCTGTGCACCGACGCGCTGGATAGCGAATTCCTGAACGCGCGCGACCGCGCCGGCACCCTGGTCAATCGGGGCGTGCTGAAGCTGCGGCGGGGCACCTATCCCGAGGCGACCCGAGACTTCGACCAGGCGGTGAAGCTCCAGCCTGGCATGGGCGAGGCCTATGTGAACCGCGGCGCCGCATCGATCGGCCAGCGCCGCTACGCCGACAGCCTGCCCGATATCAACAAGGGGCTGGAACTGGGCCTGCTCGAACCGGCCAAGGCCTATTACAATCGGGCGCTGGCCTATGAAGGCCTAGAGGACGCCAAGTCGGCCTATTTCGACTACCAGAAGGCGTTGGAGATGCAGCCGGAGTGGGCCGCGCCCCGCGAGCAACTGGCCCGGTTCAGCGTGTCGCGGCGCTAGGGACCCAAGCAGAGGTCTCGCGCGTTTCAGGTGTGAGATGCACGCCCTGTTCACATCCATAGTTGTCGCGGCGGTCTGCGCCGGCCCTGCCCTGGCGCAGGACGCGAACTTCAACGCCTATTACGAGGCGATGTGGCAGGAGCAGCAGGCCGCCAACCGGATGGCGCAGCAGCGCTCGGTCGCCCTGGAGAACCAGGTCGGCGCTCTTGAAGCCCAGATGCAGACTGAAACCCGGCTGCGTGATCTTGAGGGTCGGCTAGTGGCCTCGCGCCTCCCCGCCACGGACGCCACACAGGCCGCGTCGCCTGCCATCTTGCCGGCCAACATCGACGCCTGGATGGCCGAGTCCAACGCGCGGGTCCGGGCCGCCGCGGCGAACAGGCGCTAGCAAGCTTCACAATTGCGGCTTGCACGCGCGGCGTGCGCCGGGAATAACGTAGGGGCTACCCATGGTGGTGGCCTGCTTGCGTTCTAGTGTCCCGGGGGGGCTTCATGTTTCGGATGTTGACGGTCGCGCTGTGCGCGGCGCTCTTTGCTTGGCCCGCCGCCGCCGCCCCGCCGCCGATAGAGATCTACGGGCGCCTTCCGACCCTGGAACAGGTGCTGGTCTCGCCGGATGGAACCAAGCTGGCCTATGTCCGCCCTGAGGGCGAGAGCCGCAAGATCATGGTGCAGAACCTGGCGGATGGGAAAATGCTCGCCGGGGTGGCCGTGGGCAACGAGAAGCTGCGCGACATCTTCTGGGTCGGAAATGGACGGATCGCCTTCTCGACGTCCACAACGGCCCGCATCCGAAGCAACAGCTCGTCCGTCGAGTTCACTGGGCGCAATGAGATTTGGCAGACTCGAGTCTACGACATCGAGAGGCGCACCTTCCAGCTCGTGCTCGACAAGACGCCTGGCGTCGGCAACTTCACCAATGGCGCCGTTAACGTGGGGATCGTTGATGGCGTTCCCAGCATCTACGCCGTCGCGATGAGGATCAGCGGTGTCGATAGCCTGCAAAGCCTCTATCGCGTCGACGTCGCCGGTGGCCCCACGCGGCTGCTGGATTCCGGCCCAAGCATAGGGGACATCAGCACGAACTGGGTGCTGGACGGGGCCGGCGCGACGATCGCCAAAACCGAATATGACCGCAAGGACGGCGACTGGAGATTACTCGTTCGGGTCGGCCCGAAATGGTATCCGGTGCTTTCCGAGAACGCGCCGCTGGATGAGCCGTCCGTCATTGGCCTTGGCCCGGCGCCCGACACCTTGCTGATCGCGCGGATCGATGAGGGCCACTATGTCTTCAAGCCTCTCTCCCTGAAGACC
Source organism: Phenylobacterium ferrooxidans (assembly GCF_042714595.1). Lineage (NCBI taxonomy): Bacteria > Pseudomonadati > Pseudomonadota > Alphaproteobacteria > Caulobacterales > Caulobacteraceae > Phenylobacterium > Phenylobacterium ferrooxidans. The sequence continues at coordinate 49,715 of NZ_JAOTJD010000030.1, forward strand.
GGTAAGGAGGGGGAGCCGCTGGCGCTGAAGAACGGCGTCCTGGAGTTCCTGTTCGACGGCGTCACGCGCCGCATCATTGGTGTCGTGGAAAATGACGACGCCAACACCATGACCTTCTTCGCGCCGGAAGATCAGGCGAGCTGGAACAAGATCAAGCGTGCCTTCGGCAGTGAGCGGGTGACGCTGGAGAGCTGGTCCGACAACCGAAAGCAGGTGGTGGTCAAGGTCCAGGGCGCGAAGACTGGCGCAGCCTACATGTTTGTCGATCTCGCCGCCGGTCGCGCCTCGATGGTGGATGACATGCAGGCCGGCCTGGGTCCTGACGAGCTCTCCGTCACGACCATGATCACTTACAATGCCGCGGACGGCCTGGAAATTCCCGCCGTCCTGACAATGCCCAAGGGCCGCGATCCCAAGAACCTGCCGCTGGTGGTGATGCCTCATGGCGGGCCTCAGTCCTTCGACACCGTCGACTTCGATTGGTGGCGGCAGGCTCTGGCATCCCGCGGCTATGTCGTGCTGCAGCCGAATTTCCGCGGATCCGAGGGCTACGGCCCCAGCTTCACGGCCGCTGGCTACGGAGAGTGGGGCCGCAAGATGCAGACCGACCTTTCCGATGGCGTGAAGCACCTGTCGACCCAGGGCGCCATAGATCCCAAGCGGGTGTGCATCGTCGGCGGGAGCTACGGCGGTTATGCCGCCCTGGCGGGCGTCGCCCTGGAGCCTGGGGTCTACCGCTGCGCCGTGGCGGTTTCGGGGATTTCAGATCTCCGTCGCTTCCTGATGTGGAAGCGGGGCAACCTCGGAGGTGGCCGAAACGACACCCTGCGCTTTTGGCGGCGTTTCATGGGCGTGGAGGGCGAGGATGAAAGCGGGCTCGACGCCTATTCCCCGGCGCGCCAGGCTGCCAAGGTCAAGGCGCCGGTGCTGCTGATCCATGGCAAGGACGATCTGGTGGTGCCCTTTGAGCAAAGCCAGTTCATGGCCGACGCCCTGACTGCGGTTGGCAGGCCAGTGGAGCTGGTGACCCTCAGCGCCGAGGACCACTGGCTGTCTCGGGGCGCGACCCGCACACAGATGCTGCAGGCAACGGTGACCTTCCTCGAAAAGGTCAATCCGCCGAACTAGCTGACAGCGGCGCCGTTCCGCCGCATCCTCGGCCAGTCTGGCGCGTTGAGGCGGCCAGGGTTGGAGGAGATGGCCATGCGTTGGGACGGTGGACGCCGCGGCGGCAATGTTGAGGATCGGCGCGGGCTCGGGCCTGTTGCGGGGGGCGTCGGGATCGGCGGCCTGCTGCTGGCGGCCGTGGGCTACTTCGTGTTCGGCATCGACCCCTCGACGACCCTCAGCGTGGTCAACGGCGCGGGCGGCGGGGCTGAGCAGCAGGAGGGCGTGCGCGGCACGCCGGCCGATCGCGACGCCCAGTTCGTCGACGTTATCGAGACCTCCACCAGCGATGTCTGGACCCAGATCTTCAAGGCCTCCAATCGCAGCTACGACCCCCCCGCGGGCATCGTGATCTATGACCGCGCCACCGGGACGGGCTGCGGCATGGGACAGTCGGCCATGGGGCCGTTCTATTGTCCGCCGGACCGCAAGGTCTATCTCGACCTCTCCTTCTGGCAGGAACTCTCAGGTCGCTTCGGCGCTCAGGGCGACGCGGCGCGGGCCTATGTCATCGCCCACGAGGTCGCCCACCACGTCCAGAACATCACCGGCCAGATGGACAAGGCCAAGCAGTTCGGCGCCAAGGGCGTGGACTCAGGCTCGGTGCGCCTGGAGCTGCAGGCCGACTGCTATGCCGGCGTTTGGGCGGCCCGGGCGTCGGAAGCTTCCGGCGGTCAGGTGGCGCTCGATCCCAAGGATATCGAGGACGGCTTGAACGCCGCCGCCGCGGTCGGGGACGACACCCTTCAAAAGCAGTCCCAGGGCCGGGTCATGCCTGACGCCTTCACCCACGGCACCAGCGAGCAGCGCATGCGCTGGTTCCGCGCCGGGGTGCAGAACGGCGATCCCGCCAACTGCGATACGTTCGGCGCTTCACGTCTCTAGAATCGGGACCGGCTCATAGCCGAGGCAGACGTCCACGCAGCGCCTGGCGAGCAGTTCGCCGGCGTCGAGAAGCGGCCTGCCGACGTCCTTGGGACCCAGCACCAGCGGCACTTCAGTGCAGCCGGCGATGATCGCCTCGGCCCCGTCCGCAACCAGGATCTGGGCCAGGTCGGCCATGCCCTGGCGGACCTCGGCGCCGACGTCGCCCGCCTTGATCTTGGCCAACAGGGTCATGAAGCCCTCCTGGGCCTCAGGCGGCAGGGTGACCAGACCCATGCCCTGGGCGGCCAGATATTCGCGGTAGAGCCGGATCGCCTGCTTGGTGCCCAGCACACCTGCGCGCCGGGCGCCGGTGTCCCGCGCGGCGTGCGAGGCCGTCTGGATCATGTCGATCAGCGGCAGACCCGAGGCCCGGGTGATCAGGTCGGCATGGGCGTGAGCGGTGTTGCAGGCGATGGCCAGAACCTCGGCGCCCGCGCCATGCAGGGCGCCGGCCATCTCGGCCAGGACCGGCCCAGGCTTGGCGAAGGGATCGTTGCGGTCTGGAACCTGGGGGTTGATGTCAACGATCACCCGGATGTGGTCCTTCTCCTGCTTCACGGGGGTGAAGGCCTGGAGCTTGGTGAGGAAATCGAGGGTGGCGGCGGGGCCCATGCCCCCGAGGACGCCGAGGACGAGGCTCATGCCAGGGTTCCTTCCAGTTCGGTGGCGTAGCCGAACAGCCCCTGGGCGCCGCCGGTGTGCAGGAACACCACCGTCTCGTCCCGGAAGGCGCCGGCCTTGGTGAGTGCGATCAGGCCCTTCATCGCCTTGCCGGTATAGACCGGATCCAGCAGCAGGGCCTCGGTGCGGGCCACGAGCTTCAGGCCGTCGATCACCGCCTGGTCGATGAGGCCGTAGCCCGCGCCCACATAGTCGCAGTCGGCGACGGTCATCTCCCGGGTGACGCGCTCGCCATGACCCAGCATCGTGGCGGTCTCCAGCGCCAGCTTGTGGACATTGGCCTCCTGGATCTCCTTCGGCGCACGGACGCCGATGCCGAGGACGGGGATGTCGGCGCCGATCAGGGCCAGGCCCGCCACCAGGCCGGCATGGGTGCCGGCGCTGCCGGTGGCGGTGATGATGCGGTCGATGACGATCCCCTGCTCGTCGGCCTGGCGCACCAGTTCGATGGCGCAGTCCACATAGCCCAGGGCGCCAATAGCGTTGGAGCCGCCGCCGGGAATGATGTAGGGCACGCCGCCCCTGGCCCGAACCTCGTCAGCCACCTTGGCCAGCTCGGCGTTCATGTCGGTCCCGGCGGGGACGTTGCGCAGCTTGCCCCCCAGAAGCCGGTCCAGCAGCACATTGCCGGAGGTGTTGTAGTCGACCGCCGTGGAGCCGGTCCGTTCCTCCAGGATGATCTCGCAGACCAGGCCGAAGCGGGCGGCGGCGGCGGCCGTCTGGCGCACGTGGTTGGACTGCACAGCCCCCTGCTTCACCAGCGTGTCGCAGCCCTGGTCCAGGGCGTCGCCCAGCAGGAATTCCAGTTTTCGGGTCTTGTTGCCGCCCCCCGCCAGACCGGTGCAGTCGTCGCGCTTCACCCACAGTTCCGGACCGCCCAGGGCGGCGCTCAGGCCGGACATGGGCTCCAGGGGCGTGGGCAGGTGCGCGAAGCGCGCGCGCGGGAAACGGGCCAGATGCATGGGGAACTCCTAGGCCCCCTGACTAGCATGCCGACGCCGCGTTTCGCGAGCTACGGCTTGAGCTTGGGCGGCAGGCTGGCGATCTGCGGCGGGGTCAACCTGGTGATCGACTTCACGATGCAGGGCGAGAGGCCGATGGTCCCGGCGACCTTCAGGCTGAGGTCGATCGGGCGGCAGACCAGGTCGTTGCCGCCCACGGTCTCGATCACCAGGGGATCGCCCATGCTGGCGCCGGCCAGGCAGGATCCGTTCATCTCGATTCGGAAGACGTCCTTGTTGCGGACGCCGACATAGAGGGTCTTGGGATCGCCCACCGTATGGCCGTCCATCTGGCTGACGCGGAAGCACTGGCGGCCGGGGGCGGGATCGGCGGCCAGGGCCTGGGAGGCGCCGGCGGAAAGCGCCGCGGCGGCGAGGACGAGAGGGAGCAGGCGGATCATGGGGCGCTTCCTTGCTGGGTGTCCGAGATCAACGCAGGACGATGGCATTTGTCGGGCGATCGCGGTAGCGTGGGACCTTCTCCGGGGAGTCGCCGCAGCGGCTGAGAGGCGGGTCCGTCCCCGCGACCCGCCGAACCTGATCCGGGTCATGCCGGCGAAGGGAGGGAACGCGGGGCTGCTCCGCACGACCACTCTGCGCGACACGTCCGGGTCTCCTTATCAAGGCAGGAGCCCGCGCATGAACTTCCAGACCCCCGTCCCCAGCAATGGCGCCATCCCCACCGGGGAGCGTCCTGGCTCGCGCAAGGTCTATCAGCCTGGCCTGCTGTGGCCCGACATCCGGGTGCCGTTCCGCGAGGTGGCGGTGCATCCCAGCGCCAACGAACCGCCGGTGACGATCTATGATCCGTCGGGCCCCTATACCGACCCCACCGCGACCATCGACATCGAGCAGGGCCTGGCGCGGACCCGTGAGCCCTGGGTGGTCTCACGCGGTGACGTGGAAGTGGTGACCAACCCGCGCGCCGTGAAACCCGAGGACAATGGCGGGGCCGCAGGCGTGCACCTGGCGCCGGAATTCAAGGCTCCGCGCCGCATCTACCGCGCCAAGGGCGCCGGATGCGTCACCCAGATGGACTACGCGCGGCGTGGGATCATCACGCCTGAGATGGAGTACGTCTCCATCCGCGAGAACCTGCGCCGCCAGGAGGGCGACGGGTTCATCCGCGACGGTGAGGACTTCGGGGCCGAGATTCCGGACCTCTGCACCCCGGAGTTCGTGCGCTCCGAGGTGGCCCGGGGGCGGGCGATCATCCCGGCCAACATCAACCACACCGAGCTGGAGCCCATGGCCATCGGCCGCAACTTCCTGGTCAAGATCAACGCCAATATCGGCAACTCCGCGGTGCTCTCCACCGTGGCCGACGAGGTGGACAAGATGGTGTGGGCGATCCGCTGGGGGGCCGACACGGTCATGGACCTGTCCACCGGCCGCAACATCCACAACATCCGCGACTGGATCATCAGGAACAGCCCTGTGCCGATCGGGACGGTGCCGATCTACCAGGCCCTGGAGAAGGTGGACGGGGTCGCCGAGGACCTGACCTGGGAGGTGTTCCGCGACACCCTGATCGAGCAGGCCGAGCAGGGGGTGGACTACTTCACCATCCACGCCGGGGTGCGGCTGTCCTATGTGCCGCTGACCGCCAAGCGGGTGACCGGGATCGTCAGCCGGGGCGGCTCGATCATGGCCAAGTGGTGCCTGGCCCACCACAAGGAGAACTTCCTCTACGAGCACTTCGAGGACATCTGCCAGATCATGCGGGCCTATGACGTGTCGTTCAGCCTGGGGGACGGGCTGCGGCCGGGGTCCATCGCCGACGCCAATGACGCGGCCCAGTTCGCCGAGCTGGAGACCCTGGGAGAGCTGACCCAGGTGGCCTGGAAGCATGGCGTCCAGACCATGATCGAGGGCCCCGGCCACGTGCCGATGCACAAGATCAAGGCCAACATGGACAAGCAGCTGAAGGTCTGCGGCGAGGCTCCGTTCTACACCCTGGGCCCGCTCACCACGGACATCGCGCCGGGCTATGACCACATCACCAGCGGCATCGGGGCGGCCATGATCGGCTGGTTCGGCACCGCCATGCTCTGCTACGTGACCCCCAAGGAGCACCTGGGCCTGCCCGACCGGGAGGACGTCAAGCAGGGGGTGATCACCTACAAGATCGCCGCCCACGCCGCCGACCTGGCCAAGGGCCACCCGACGGCGCGAGCCTGGGACGACGCGCTGAGCCGGGCCCGGTTCGAGTTCCGCTGGGAGGACCAGTTCAACCTCGGCCTCGATCCGGAGACGGCGCGGCAGTACCACGACGAGAGCCTGCCCAAGGAGGCCTTCAAGACCGCCCACTTCTGCTCCATGTGCGGGCCGAAGTTCTGCTCCATGAAGATCAGCCAGGAGATCCGCGAGACCGCGGCCAAACAGAACGATGTGGCGCAGGGCATGGCGGAGATGAGCGCCAAATTCCGCGCCGGCGGCGGGGAGATTCAGGTCAAGCTCTGACGCACATGTCGGTCGCCACGGATGGAAGAAATGGCCTTTTCAGAGGGGGCGACCGACCAAGACCTGTCGATGGCCGACTGGTCTGACGCCGATTGCACCGACGCGGTGTTCGTGGGCTGCACCATCGAAGGGGCGCAGTTCTCGGAGACGGTGCTGGAAGGCAGCAAATTCAAGGGCTGCCGCATCTTCGGCGCCCGGTTCGCCAGCGCCAACCTGCGCGACGCGCACTTTGAGGACTGCCAGTTCGCGCGAGGCCAACATGGGCCGACATTTGCCCATTGCGGTCTCGATGAGGTGCGCTTCACGCGGTGTGATCTGTCCTTCGCGCGGTTCGAAAGGTCGAGCCTTTACGGGGCGCAGTTCGAGACCTGCAACCTGCGGGGCGCGGCCTTCGTGGGCGCCGACTTCAGCCGGGCGTTCGGGCGCAAGGTGATCCGCACCCAGGTGTCGTTCTCGGGCTGCAGCCTGGAGCTGGCCGACCTCGCCCAGGCGCGGCTGGCCGGCGCGGACCTGACCCATGTCTCGCTGCGGGAAACCGACCTGCGGGAGGCCGACCTGACCGGCGCCGACCTGCGCAGGTGCGACCTGTTCCAGGCCCTGACCGGCGGGGCGAAGTTCGCCGAGGCCGACCTGCGGGGCGCGGAGGTCAGCGGCCTGAACCTGTCTGGTCTAGCAAGCTACGAGGGGATGAAGATCGACGTCGGCCAGCAGTACCGGCTGCTGACGGCGCTGGGCCTCGACGTCCACGCCGATTAGTCGTCGCGGCCCGCGCGGGCCTTGGCCTGCTCAGGCTTGGGCCAGGACCTGACCATGATCACCAGCATCGAGGACCCGAGGATCGCGGCCAGGCCGCTGACGCCCTGGGCGGTGTCCATGCCGATGGCCGCCTGACGGCCCACCAGGGCGCTGGCCAGGATGACGAGGGCCATGGCGGCGCGTTCGGCGGGGATACGGGCGATGATCGACTTGAGCATGGGTTCTCCTATGCCCTCCAATGGACGTGCGGGTTCAGGGTCGTACATCAGGGTAAAGATGGAATGTGGTCGACCTGCGGCGAGTGGTCACGCTTGAGGCGACCAGGCGCGCGCTCCGCCCGGTTTCGCGTCAGTCGTCCTGACGGGCGGGAAGCTTGGCCGGCGTCGGCGCGAGCCGCACCCAGACCGCCACCGTCACCGAGCCCAGCACCGCGGTGACCGCGCCGGCCCACTGGATCAGCTCCATGCCCTGGGCGGCATGGCGGCCGGCCATCAGGCTGACCACGAAGACCAGGGCCGCGGAGGCCCACTCGGCTCCGGCGCGCGAAAACAGCGTATTCAGCATGGGGTCCTCAAGCGGGGCCGGATGTCGGTAGGCGCTCATAAGGCCATACCTGCAAGGGATTTGCGATGCGGCATGGCCGCGCAGAGGCTGCAATGCCCACGGCGCCCTGGCTTGGGTTCAACCCGGGCCGGAGGCCCTACGGCCCGCAGGTCCAGAGGCCGGTGAGGACCAGCCTGGCGCCGTCGGCGCGGTCGTAGGTGAGGGTGGCGGGATAGCCGGGGGACTCGCCGCCGCCGACCGGGGCCGCGCCGGTTCGGGCGATGGTGACGGTCTTGCCCTGGCCTGCGAAGGCCACGCCCTTGGACATGGCGTCGAAGCCGCCCGGCGCGGCGACGCGCTCCACATAGTCGCCGACCTTGACCACGCCGTGGGCCGCCGCCTTGGAGGCCACGACCCCCATCGCCACCAGCAGGGGCGAGGCGGTCGGGGTGGAGAAGCTGCATCCGAGCTCGCCCTGCAGGGCCGCCGACTGGAGGTCGGCGCTGGAGAGGGCGTTGAGGGTGATGGCGGAGCCATCGCCGCCGACCGTGGCGGCGGGTTCGGGGCTGGGCGTTTCGGGAGGGGCGGCGGGCGCCCGGGCGGCCGCGGGGTTTTCCCGGCTGTGCCCCCGGGGGCCCCGGCCAGCGGGCCCGGGGGGGCGCCGGGGGGGGGGGGGGGGGGGGGGGACCCCGGGGGGGGGGTTCTCTTTGGCGCCCGGGGGGGGGGGGGGGGGAGGAGGCCCGCCCCCCCGGCCCCCAGAAA
>NZ_JAOTJD010000031.1:0-57901 GCF_042714595.1 Phenylobacterium ferrooxidans
GGGCTCTGGTCCCATCTATGCGGGCGGCGGCGGCGCCCTGCACCTGGCCGTGGTCGGCGGCGGTCTGCCCCAGGCTGACCTGGCCGTGGATCGCTATCGCCTCGCGCCCGGCGGCCTGACCGCCCAGACCCGGATCAAGGCGAAGACCGGCATCGGGCCGGTTCGTGACGGTATGATCCAGGCTGAGGGCGAGCTGCGGGTCGCCCATGGCGCCATCGCCTTCGCCGCCGACCGTTGCGCCGCGGTCTCCGGCCGCCTGGACCTGGGCGCCAACGACGTGGAGGCGATCGCGGCCCAACTCTGCCCGACCGGCGCGCCCCTGTTCACCCTGGCCAAGGGCGACTGGCGGATCCGCGCCGGGGCCCAGGCCCTGTCGGCGACGGTTCCCTTCCTGCAGGCGGCGGTCAGCCAGGGCGCGGGCGGCCTCGACCTGGGCGCCGTCAATGGCCGCCTCACCGGCGCCCTGGCGCTCAGCGCGGGGACGGTGGCCGACACCAGTTCAGATCTCCGCTTCAATCCGGTCCGCGCCACCGCCCAGGCCCGCGTCAACGGCGAGGTCTGGACCGCTGACATCGGTGTCACCGACCCAGCCGGGCGCCCGCTCGGCCGGGGCGTCCTGCGCCACGACGGGGCGGTCGGCGGCGGGGCCCTGACCTTCGACACCGGAACCCTCACCTTCGCCGAGGACGGACTGCAGCCCGCCGCCCTCTCGCCCCGCGCCGCCCTGGCGGCCTCGCCGGCCATGGGTCAGGCCCGCTTCCAGGGCCAGGTCGCCTGGACCAAGGCCGGCGCCACCAGCGGCGGGGTGCTCGACATCCCGGGCCTCGATTTCCGCAGTCCGGCGGGCCAGGTCAGCGGCCTGGCGGGCCAGATCACCTTCACCAGTCTCGCGCCGCTCACCGCCGCGCCGGGCCAGACCCTGAAGGCGCAGCGGATCGAAGCCCTGTCCGGGCTCACCGACGCCGAGGTCACTTTCGGCATCGCCGGCGAGGCCGTGAATGTGGCCGGTCTCGACCTGGCCGTGGGCGGCGGCACGGTGCGTCTGCAGCCCTTCAGCCTGCCCTTCGCCGGCGGCCAGTCGTGGAAGGGCGTCGTGGATTTCACCAACGTCCAACTGTCGGACTTCGTGGAGGCCTCGCCCTTCGCCGATCGGGTGGACCTCACCGCCAGGGCCAGCGGGACCATCCCCTTCACGGTCACCCCCGAGGGGGTCCGCGTCGCGGGCGGGCAGCTGCACGCCACCAGTCCCGGCCGCCTGTCCATCCGCCGCGAGGCGCTTACCGGGGTCGCGGCCGAGGGCGCGGTGGTCGCCGGGCCGCTGGGGGAAAAGACCCCGCCGCCCACCACCGACACCTTCACCGACTTCGCCTATCAGGCCATGGAGAACCTGGCCTTCCAGAGCCTGGACGCCTCCATCAACAGCCTGCCCCAGGGGCGGCTCGGCATCCTGTTCCACATCAAGGGCGAGAACGCCCCGCCGACCCACCAGGAGATCCGGCTGACCCCGCAGGAGATCATCACCCGCAGCTTCCTCACCCGGAAGCTGCCCCTGCCGTCGGGGACCAAGGTCGACCTGACCCTGGACTCCTCCCTCAACCTCGATCAACTGCTGGGCGACTTCGCCGAGTATCAGAAGCTTCGCGGTTCAGACGCCATTCAGCCCAGCCCTGCGAAACCCATCCCATGAGGTGCGCCCAATGATCCCCGCCCGATCCCTCGCCGCTCTCGCGGTCGCCGCCGTCGGCTTCGGCGCCTGCGCCACCGTCCATGTGGATGTGAAGCCGATCACCATCTACGCCAAGCTCGACGCCGACGTCCGCCTGCGGCTGGACGACGACGTCAAGGCGCTGATCAAGCAGAATCCGGACCTGTTCTAAGGGGCCATGACCATGACCTTCCAAACCTATCTCATTCCTGTCGCCGCCGTCGTCGGGACCCTCGTGGCTGGACCGGCCCTCGCCGCCACCGCCAAGGCCACGGTGGACGCCGCCAAGGCCGCCGGGATCGTGGGCGAGCAGAACGACGGCTATCTGGGCTTCGTGAAGGGCGCCGGTGGCGAACCCGCCGTCGAGGCCGCCGTGGGCGAGATCAACGCCGGTCGCGCCCAGCTCTATCGCGGCGCCGCCGCCAAGAACGGCGTCACGCCTGAAGCCGCCGGCGCCGCCGCCTACCAGGGCGTGGTCCAGCTCAAGCTGCGCCCGGGAGACTACTACCAGACGCCAGCCGGCGAGTGGGTTCAGAAGTAAGGTCCCGCCGCCCTTCCACGCCTGCGTTTCGCCGGGTGACGTGCAGGGAAACTTGCCGCTTGGCGCAGCGATCGCCCGTCCGATACAGAGGGATGGTCGCGGACCGGCCAGGATCTGCCGCGCGGGGGTGGAGGGGAGATGGCGGAACGCAACGTCGCCCGGTCGACGGACCGCTTCGAGAAGAAGCGCGACGCCATCCTCGACGCCTCCACGGTCATCCTCAACACCCAAGGGGTGAAGGGCCTGACCCTGGGCGTGGCCGCCGCCGCCGTCGGCCTGTCCACCACCAGCGTCACCTACTACTTCAAGCGCAAGGACGACCTCGCCGCCGCCTGCCTGATGCGCGGCATCGACTGGCTGACCCATGCCGCCGACACCGCGCTGGAGGAGAAGACCCCCACCGAGCGCCTGCGCCGGCTGCTGGAGCTCTATCTGGAGCGGGTGCGCCAGGGCGCCATCGGCGCCGCCCCGCCGCTGCCGGAGCTGTCGGACATCCGGGCCCTGAACAACCCGCGCCGCACCGAGGTGTTCGACGCCTTCATGAAGCTGTTCCGCAAGGTGCGGAGCCTGTTCGACACGCCAGACCTGGCCTGGCTGGGCCGCGGCCGCCGGACGGCGCGGACCCATATGCTGCTGGAGCAGCTGTTCTGGGCCGGCGCCTGGCTGCCGAAATACGACCCCGAGGACTACGACCGCATCTGCGACCGGATGTTCGACATCCTCACCGGCGGCCTGGCCGTGGAGGGCGCGGAATGGGCCCCGGCCCCGGCGCCCCTCGCCGAGCTGGCGGCTTCCGACGGCGCAGAGCTGGGCCGCGAGGTCTTCCTGCTGGCCGCAACCCGCCTGATCAACAGCCGGGGCTACAAGGGCGCCTCGGTGGACAAGATTTCCGCCGAGCTGAACGTCACCAAGGGCAGCTTCTACCATCACCACGAGGCCAAGGACGACCTGGTGGTGGCCTGTTTCGACCGCACCTTCGAAGTGATGCGTCGGGTCCAGCGCCTGGCCATGAGCCTGCCGGGGGACCAGTGGAGCAAGCTTTCCAGCGCGGCGGCGGCGCTGGCCGAGTACCAGCTCTCCGAATACGGACCGCTGCTGCGCACCTCGGCGCTCTCGGCCCTGCCCGAGGCCATGCGCGATGAGCAGGTGGCCCACTCCAACCGGGTCTCCGACCGCTTCGCCTCGATGATCTCCGACGGCATCGCCGAAGGCTCGATCCGGCCGGTGGATCCCTTCATCGCCGCCCAGATGCTGAACGCCACCCTGAACGCCGGCGCCGAGCTCGGCTTCTGGGTGCCGGGCGTGACCCAGAAGGCCGCCCCCTCGGTCTTCGCCCGGCCCATGCTGATGGGAATCTTCGCCCGGTAGCTGCGCGTGACAGCCGGAAGTGGCCGCCGGTCCGGCGCCCGTCACGCGACCAGCAAAGGCCCCTAGCTGAGCTTGTCGGTCCCGCCAGCCGGTTCGCCCTCATTCACCAGGTCCGCCGCCGCCGCCAGCTTGCGCAGCGACTCCGCATGGCTCTCGCGGGTGATGCGGTAGCCGGCCATGAAGATCACGCACAGGCCGTAGAGCACCACCAGCACCGGCACATAGATCATCCCCAGGCGGGCGATGACGGCGGGGTCCACCTCGCCCGGTCTGGCGCCCTGCGGGAAGGCCGCGGCCTTCAGCAGCATGGCCGAGGTGAAGATGCCGATCCCGGTGACGGCCTTGGCCACGAAGGCCGAGGCCGCGAAGAACAGTCCCTCCGACCGGCGGCCGGTCTGCAGTTCTGAGTCCTCCACCACGTCGGCGATCATTGAGGAGGTGAGGATGTTGGAGGTGATGGTGGCCCCGGTGGAGATCACGTTCTGCAGGAAGATCAGCGGGAAGAGCAGGGCGCTGCCATTCTCGGGGAACAGGCCCATCAGGCGCAGGATGATGGGGCTCACCCCCACCGCGACACCGATCAGCAGCAGGGTCATGGCCGAGCGCTTCTTGCCGAACCTCTGCGAGAACATCGGGGCGGTGGCGAAGGCGAACACAGCGGCCGTCAGGCTGGCGAAGGTGAAGAGCGCGATCTGCGCCGAGCTGAACTCCCAGAAGAAGGTCGTGAAATAGAGGCTGATGGACAGGGTCAGCCCGCTCGCCATGGCCCCGAACAGGTTGGCGGTCAGAATGCGCAGGAACGAACGATGGGAAAGCGTGCCCACCATCTCGCGGGCCAGGGTCGGCAGGCTGAGCTTGCGGTGCGGCGCGTCGCGCAGGAATGGGATCTGGCTGTGGGTGCCCAGCGCCGACACCAGGATGGCCAACAGCATCAGCAGGGCCGCGGCCAGGCCGTAGTGGGCGTATCCCTCGACATTGAGCTGGCCGACCTTGTGGGTGGCGTCGGGGGTCAGGAAGATCTTCAGGGCCGCGAAATACATCGCCAGCCCGCCGATCCAGCCGAACAGGAAGCGGTAGCTGAGCAGCTTGGTGCGCTCGTCGTAGCCCGTGGTCAGCTCGGCGGCGAGGGCCGAGGAGGGGATTTCGTAGCAGGTGATGAAGCTGCGGATCAGGATGGCCGTGCCGATCAGGTAGAAGAACAGCCCCTGGTGATCGAGCGCCTTGGGCGGGTTCCACAGCAGCAGGTAGGAGACCGCCACCGGCAGGGCGGCGGCGTACATGAACGGGTGCCGGCGGCCCCACCTGGAGCGGTAATTGTCCGAGGCCTGGCCGACGATGGGATCGAGGAAGGCGTCGACGATCAGGGCGATCATGATCGCCAGGCCCACCGTCTCGGCCGGCAGGCCCATGACCTGGTTGTAGAAGATCAGCAGGAAGTAGGAGAAGCCGTTGTCCTTGACCCCGAAGGCCACGGATCCAAAGCCGTAGAACAGCTTGGTGGGCATGCTCAACCGGCGACCGGTTTGAGCGTCTGATGCGGCCTGGCTCACGTCGTCCCCCGAACTTGTATTGTTCTTGAGACCTTAGCTCGCCGCCTCCCGGCCGTCTTGCGTCAGGCGCCGCCGGCGCCGTCGACCACGGGGCGAGCCTCGGCGACGCGGACCCGCTCGGCCACCGCGGCGGCCTCCTCCAGGGTGGCGACATTGCTGGCGTGCAGATCCTCATCGATCTTGTAGGGCAGCAGGACGAGGATCGAGAGCAGGCTCATGCCGGTGTTGATGGGCAGGAAGATCAGCGCCAGTCGGCGCATGATCTCCGGGTCCACCGTGCCCGCCGCCGCATGGGTGGGGAAGGCCACCAGGGTCAGCAGGACGCCTGACAGAAACACGCCGATGCCGCCGGTGAACTTGGGAAGCAAGCCGTTGGCGGCCAGCAGCAGGCCCTCCGACCGCACCCCGGTCTTCACCGCGGCGTCCTCCACCACGTCGGCGATCATCGAGGAGATGATGATGAAGCCGGCGATCGCCAGGGTCGTGGCGATGAAATAGTCCACCAGCAACAGGGTCAGGACCATGGCGCTATCGGTGGGCGCGAGGTTCAGGAGTTTCAGCGACAGCGGTATGGCCGAGGTCAGGACCGAGCAGGTGAAGAGGATCAGCATCGCCCGCTTCTTGCCCAGCCTCTTCGAGGTGGGACCGGCCACGATGACGCCGGACACCGAGGCCAGGACGCCGGCCATGGAGATGTAGGAGATCGAGGCGGCGCTGACGCCCCAGAGCTCGATGTAGAAATACTGGCTGAGCGCCCCCGACAGGCCGGTGGAAACCCCCGAGCAGAGCCCGGAGATCATCACCACGATCAGCGAGCGGTTGCCGATGGTGCCGACGATTTCCTTGGCCACCTGGCGGAGCGGAACCTTGCGGACCGGGGGCTGGTACAGGTCCTTGATGTGCCGGTGCGTCCCCATGGCCGAGACCAGGATCGAGACCGCCATCACGCCGGCCGCCAGGATGCCGAAATTGGCGTACCCGGCCTTGTTCAGGATGCCGCCCGCCGCTGGCGACAGGAAGATCTGGTACAGCACAACGTTCATCCCCAGGCCGCCCACGACCCCGAAGAAGAACCGGTAGCTGAACAGGCTGGTGCGCTGGTGGTAGTCGCTGGTGAGTTCGGGCGCCAATGCCGAGGACGGGATCTCATAGAGGCTGACGCAGAGCCGCAGCAGCACCAGCATCCCGATCACGAAGATGCCCGTGGTGGTCACAGGCCAGTCGGACGGCGAGTTCCAGAAGGCGATGCAGGCCACCGCGATCAGGGGCGCCGAGGCATACATCAACGGGTGCCGACGGCCCCAGCGGGTGCGCAGCTTGTCCGACCACTGGCCGATGGCGGGGTCGATGACCGCGTCCAGCATCAGGGTCAGCATGATCGCCGTCCCGACCCAGAGGGCGGGCAGGCCGATGACCCGGTTCAGATAGGGCTGCAGCAGGGTGGCCGACAGGCCCAGCACGGAGACCCCGACGGCGATGGAGCCCACCCCGTAGGAGAGCTTGGTCGAGAGGTTGAGCCTCGGCGCGCTCGGCGCCTGCGGTTGATCTTGAGACAAGGGCGACTCTTGGGCTGAGGGCGCGGGTCCTGCCGCAAGGTGATTTGCCCGGCTTGGATGTCCGGCTCTGGATTCAGCTTCCTGGGGCTATCCGACCCTCGGCTCCGGACTGGGCGGCAAGGACAGCGGCGTCCTTCAGTTTCTCCAGATTGGACTCATGGGCGGCCTTATCGATCTTGAAGGCGAACAGGCAAAGGATCGCGACGGCGAACATCAGGACCGCCGTGGGCAGGTAGATCATGGCAAGCTCCCGGAGGATCGCCGGATCGACTTCCCCGCGCTTGGCGTTTGTCGGGAAGTTGACGTAGGCCAGCAGGCTGCCGGAGATCAGCACCCCCATGCCCGAGACGATCTTCTTGAACAGGTTGTCGGCGGAGAACAGCAGGCCCTCTGAGCGGCGACCCGTCTTGACCTCCGAATCCTCCACCACGTCGGCGATCATCGAGGACAACAGCACCCCGGTGATTGTCGCCATGGTGGTGCTGAAGAACATCTCGACCGTCAGAAAGCGGAACATGTTCTCAGATCCTGGCGCGGGCGCCAGGTGCATCAGGGACAGGGTCAGCGGCATCACGCTTGTGGTCAGGGCGCCGATGAACATCAGGATGGCGGCGTGCTTCTTGCCCAGCCAGGCGCCGGCGCGCGGCGCGAGCGCCACGCCCATGAGACTGGCGATCACCCCGACCGCGGTCAGGATCGAAAGCTGGGTCTGGGTAAGAAGGAAGAAGTAGAGGGCGAAATAGATATCCAGGGCGTTCTTCAGCCCAAAGGCGATGGCGATGAACATCCCGGCCGCCGTCGCCACCAGGAAGGAGCGATTGTTGAGGGTGCTGGCGATCTCCCGAGCCATCTGCCCAGCCCCAATCTTGCGGACCGGCGGCTGCCGCAGATAGGGAATCTGTCTGAAGGTGCCGGTGGTGGAGATCAGAATGACGCAGAAGATGACGATGGAGGCGAACAGCGAATAGCCGAAATAGCCGGCGCGTTCAGTGATGCCGCCGGTGCCATCCGGGTTCTCCTTCATGAACACCTGGTAGACCAGCAGGGTCATGCCCAGGCCCCCAAAGACCCCGAACATGCCGCGCAGGGCGATCAGGGTCGTGCGCCCGTTGTAGTCCTCCGACAGTTCCGGTGCGAGAGCTGAGGACGGCAGTTCGAAGAAGGTGTCGAACAGCCGGATAACCAGCAAGCAGACCAGCATGTAGGCGAACAGCTCGCCCTGACTCCAGCCTGAGGGCGGGTTCCAGATCAGGAAGAAGGCCACACTCACCGGTAGGGCGGCCGCATACATGAAGGGGTGGCGGCGGCCCCAGGGCGACCGGAAATTGTCGGATATCTGGCCCACCAGCGGGTCGCAGAAGGCGTCGAAGATCAGGGCGATGAAGATCGCCGTGGAGACCATCTGTGGCGGTAGGCCCACCACCTGATTGTAGAAGATCAACAGGAAGGTTGAGAGACCCCGCGCCTTGATGGCGTTGGCCACAGAGCCAAGGCCGTACAGCAACTTTGTGCTCAATCCGACCGGGGGGCGCGCCCCCACGGCGAAGGTTGCGCTCATATAGGGCTCCGGAGAGGGGCGAGGGGGAGGGGGAGGGGAGGGGCCGAAGACGTCGTCGAATATCCGCGCATCATCTGCGCGGCGGGGCCGCGATCCACCGTCTTCCTCCCGCCGCGTCGTAGATGCGCGGCATTCTGATTATGTCTTTGAGGTCAACCGTGCGGGAGGTCCGCCATGGCGTCAACGGCTTTGATCTTACAGTTCTGACACAATGCAAGTCCTTGCCAGCCAGGGGTTTGGAGCAGGCGCGCGGCGTCCTGGCGGCGTTCGCGACCTGTTCCCTCCGGCCGCCGTTCGAATATCGAGGATGGCGGCGGCGCCGCGAGAGAAACGCCGGCGCGTCCTGTCAGCGGTCCTCCAACTCCACCCCGTGCGTCCCTGGCGGGACCAGGGCATTGGTACGTGACGTCGGTGATGTTCTGGGCTGCGCCCGCCCCAATTCAGGTCGCGCCTCCCCAAGGGGAAAGCCGAAACGGTCACCGGGCGCCGCCCCAAGGCGCTGCTCCCTCTTCCCGGGGTGACCACCTGAATCTTGATGGTGTTGGCGGCCCTATGGTTTCTAGATGAGCCGGTTTGGAAGAGCAGGTTTGCGCCGAGGTTGGGCGAGGCCCATTCTCCGCCGCGAGGATCACCCTGTGGGGCCGGTGAGGAAACGCATATGGACCGCCTGAAGAACAAGATCGCCGTCATCACCGGCGGCTGCTCCGGCATCGGCCTCGGTACGGTGGAGCTCTTCGTGCGCGAGGGCGCCAGGGTCATGGTGGGCGACATCGACGACACCGCCGGCGCGGCTCTGGAGGCCCGGTTCGAGGGCCAGGTCGCCTATCGCCATTGCGACGTCATGCAGGAAAGCCAGATCGAAGGCCTGATGGCCGCCTGCGCCGAAACCTTCGGCGGGCTGGACATCCTGTTCAACAACGCCGGGGCCGGGGGCTCCCCCGCCCGGCTGGAGGATATGACCGGCGAGGCCTGGGACCTCAGCCAGAACCTGCTGCTGCGCTCGGTGGCGCTGGGCATGCGCTACGCCCTGCCGCACATGAAGGCCCGCGGCGGCGGCGCGATCGTCAATACCGCCTCGATCGCGGGAACCCAGGCCGGCGCCGGACCGATCGCCTATTCCGTGGCCAAGGCGGGCGTCATTCACCTCACCAAGGTGGCGGCCGCCGAGCTGGCCCGTGACGGGGTGCGGGTGAACGCCATCTGCCCGGGCCTGATCCTCACCAACATCTTCACCCCCAGCGCCATGATGCCGGCCGGCATGGTCACCATGATCAAGCAGGGCATGGCCCAGACCGCCCCCGACGCTCAGCCCATCGCCAAGCCGGGCCTGCCGGAAGACATCGCCAACGCCTGCCTGTTCTTCGCCAGCGAGGAGAGCGCCTTCGTCACCGGAGTCTCCATGCTGGTGGACGGCGGCATGCATGTGGGGCCCCGCAACGCCTGGGACCCGGCCATGCGCGCCGAGCGGATGGCCCAGATGGAGGCGCGCCGCGCGGCCTTCGAGACGGCGGAAGCCGAGGACGCCCAGCAGGGCTGATCCTTCGCGAGTGCAGCGAAGAATGCGGCGAACCACCCCCTTCGCGATCCCCTGTGGTCGGTGCGGGAGGGTCGCTCTCCTCACGTCAGGCGGCATGACGCGGCCCTGAAGTCCCGTCAGGACGGGGTTTCCCGTCGCGACCAAGTGTTAAAACGCGCGAATTCCGGGCAGCGGGGCGCCTGTGGCTGCTTTGCTGCTGTGCAATATGGCGTCGCTTGGCGTCTATCGTCTCAGATAGCGCCGGTTTCCGATTGCCGCGCCGCGCGGCCGGCCTCTCCCTAGGGGCGACACGCGGGGCAACGAGGTTCCGCGCAGGCCCGACAGGGCCGCCGGCGATGATCGTCGGATGGAAGGGACAACGACGTCCGGAGAGGCCGCGCCGCGGCTTCGCCGGGCGTTTTTTTTTGGCCGCGGGGGATGCAGGCATGAAAAGAACCAAGACACGGCTCGCCCTGGGATCAGGTGTCGCAGCCCTTCTCTGGGCGGGGCTGGCCCAGGCTCAGGAAGTCGATCCGGCTGCGGCCCTCGAGCCTGAGGCCGAGGCCCCCCTGGAGCCCGCGCCGCCGCCCGCGCCCGAACCGACGCTGAGCGACCAGATCGCCGCCGGCCGACTGCTGCTGGAGGTCCGCGCCCGCTACGAGGGGGTCGATCAGACCCGGACCGCGGTGCTGCGTGAGGACGGCCAGGCCTTCACGGTCCGCACCCGCCTCGGCTGGGAGACTGCCAATTTCAAGGGCTTCAAGGGCCTGATCGAGTTCGAGGACGTCCGGCAGATCGGCCCCGAACACTTCGCGGTCAATGTTCCAGGCGCCCTGACCCCGCCGCTGAACGGCGCGGACAAGGCCCGCTATCCGATCATCAACGATCCCGATGTCACCGAGCTGAACCGCGCCCACCTCACCTGGACCCCGAACGGGGCCCTGCAGGTCACGGCCGGCCGCCAGCGCATCCTGCTGGACGACCAGCGTTTCGTCGGGAATGTCGGCTGGCGCCAGGACGAGCAGACCTTCGACAGCGTGCGGGCCGACTTCGCCCTGGGCCGGGTGAAGGGGACCTACGCCTACGTCACCCATATCAACCGCATCCTTGGCGAGATGCGCGACTGGGACAGCGACAACCACCTGCTGAACGTCACCTGGTCGCCGGCCGAGGCCCTGCGCCTGCAGGGCTTCGTCTACGCGCTGGATTTCGGAAACTCGGCGATCAATTCGTCGATCACCAAGGGGGGGAAGGCCTCGGGCAAGGCTTGGCTCGGGCTCTACCAGGTGGCCTACAACGCCACCTACGCCGTGCAGAGCGAGTATCGCGGCAATACCGCGGCCTTCGACCTCGACTATGTCGCCGCCGATGTCGCCGGCACCTTCGACATCTACACCGTCAAGCTGGCCTATGAGTCCCTCGAGGGGGACGGGGTGCGGGGCTTCACCACGCCGCTGGCCACCGTGCACGCCTTCCAGGGCTGGTCGGACGCCTTCGTCTCGCCCGGCGGTAACAAGAGCTTCGCCGACGGGATCGAGGACAAGAACATCAGCTTCAACGTCAAGCCGCGCTTCCGACGGACCTGGCTGTTCAACACCGACCTGCTGGTCCGCTACCACGACTTCGACGACCAGCGGACAGGGGCGGACCTGGGGTCGGAGTGGGATGTGCAGCTTACCGCCGCCATCACCGCCAAGCTGTCGATCGCGCTGAAATATGCCGACTTCCGGCGCGAGGCCACCGTGCCCGCCGGGACCCTCGCGCCCCCGGCCTCGCGCTCCAAGGCCTGGCTCACCCTCGAATACAAGCTCTAGGCGGACCCTGATCATGACCGACAAGACCGACGCTGGCCTGACCCGCCGCAACGCCATCTTCGCCACGGCCGCCACCCTGGCGGCCGCCAAGGCCGCCTTCCCCTCCGGGGCCTTCGCCGCGGGCGCGGGGCCCGAAGTCGCCAAGGCGCGGATGGGCTTCATCGCGCTCACCGACGCCTCGCCCCTGATCATCGCCAAGGAGCGCGGCCTGTTTGCAAAACACGGCCTGCCGGATGTGGAGGTGGTGAAACAGGCTTCCTGGGCCGCCACCCGCGACAACCTGGTGCTGGGCTCCGGCGGCGGCGGCATCGATGGGGCGCACATCCTGTCGCCCATGCCTCTGCAGTTCACCCTGGGGGTCCAGACCGGGGGCAAGCCGCTGCCGATGTACATCCTGGCCCGGTTGAACACCAACGGTCAGGCCATCTCCGTGGGCAACGACCTCAAGGCCCTGAAGGTCGGCCTCAACGCCGCCGGCGCCAAGGCCAAGTTCGCCCAGCTCAAGGCCGCCAAGAACCCGGCCAAGATCGCGATGACCTTCCGGGGCGGCACCCACGACCTGTGGATCCGGTACTGGCTGGCGGCGGCCGGCATTAATCCCGAGACCGACGTCTCCACCATCGTCATTCCGCCCCCGCAGATGGTGGCCAACCTGAAGGCCGGCACCCAGGACGCCTTCTGCGTCGGCGAGCCCTGGAACGCCCAGACCGTGAACCAGAGGATCGGCTACACCGCCACCACCACCAGCGAGATCTGGATGAACCACCCGGAGAAGGCGCTCGGCATGCGCGCCGACTGGGTGGACCGCTATCCGCGCGCCGCCAGGGCGCTCACCGCCGCCGTGCTGGAGGCCCAGCTCTGGTGCGAGAAGATGAGCAACCGCCCGGCCATGTGCTCCATCGTCTCGGGCCGCCAATATATCAACGTGCCCATGGGCGACATCCTGCCGCGCCTGCAAGGGACCATCGACTATGGCGACGGACGCAAGGTCGCCAAGTCGCCCCACACCATGAAGTTCTGGGCCGACAACGCCAGCTTCCCCTTCAAGTCCCACGACCTGTGGTTCGCCACCGAGAACGTGCGCTGGGGCGTCCTGCCCAGGGCCACCAACACCAAGGCCCTGGTGAACAAGGTCAACCGCTCCGACATCTGGCGTGCGGCGGCCGCCGCCATCGGCCAACCGGCCCCAGCCGGCGACAGCCGCGGCGTGGAGCGCTTCTTCGACGGCAAGGTCTTCGACCCCGCCAACCCGGCCGCCTACCTCGCCAGCCAGCCCATCAAGAAACTGGTCTAGGGCGCGCGCCGATGAGTTTCCCCAAGCCTGAATTCACCGCCAGCCAACCGGTCGCCGTGGACCTTCCCGACCCGCCACCCCAGCCCTTCGCCGGGCTGACGCGGCGGGCCTCGGCGACGGCGGCGGCCGTCCTGCCGCCGGCCTTCACCCTGCTGATCATCATGACCGTCTGGCAGCTGGCGTGCGGCGACTCCTATGACGGCCTGCCCTCGCCCTCGCGCATCTGGCTGGAATCCCGGGAGCTGATCGTCGACCCGTTCTATGACCGCGGCGGGGTGGACAAGGGCCTCTTCTGGCATATCGCCACCAGCCTGCAACGGGTGGCCCTGGGCTTCTCCATCTCGGCCGTCTGCGGCGTGCTGCTGGGGGTGCTGATCGGCGCCAACCGCTGGGCGCACCGGGGCCTGGATCCAATCTTCCAGGTTTTGCGGACCGTGCCGCCCCTGGCCTGGCTGCCGATCTCGCTGGCCGCCTTCCACGAGGCCAACCCCTCGGCCCTGTTCGTGATCTTCGTGACCTCGATCTGGCCGATCATCATCAACACCGCGGTCGGCGTGCGGAACATTCCCGACGATTACGTCAACGTCGCCCGGGTGCTGCGCCTGTCGCCGGTGGAGTACTTCTTCAAGATCCTGCTGCCGGCCACCACCCCCTACATCTTCACCGGCCTGCGCATCGGCGTGGGCATGAGCTGGCTGGCCATCGTCGCCTCGGAGATGCTGCTGGGCGGCGTCGGCGTCGGGTTCTTCATCTGGGACCAGTACAACGCGTCGCGGATCTCCGACATCGTCGTGGCCCTGGCCTGGGTCGGTCTCACCGGCTTCTTCCTGGACCGCATCGTGGCCTTCGCCGGCCGCATCGTCTCGCGCGGCGACGCGCTGAGCTAAGGAGCCTGACCATGGCCAAGGCCTATCTCTCCATCGAAGCCGTCGGCGTCACCTTCCAGAAGGGCGCGAGCCGTTCGGAGGTGCTGCGCGACATCAACCTGCAGGTCGACCAGGGAGAGTTCGTCTCCATCATCGGCCACTCCGGCTGCGGGAAATCCACCCTGCTCAACGTGGTGGCCGGCCTGATCCCGTTGACGACCGGCGCGGTCATCCTCGACCGCGAGGCTGTGGAGGCGCCGGGGCCGGAGCGGGCGGTGGTGTTCCAGAACCACTCCCTGCTGCCCTGGCTGTCGGTGCAGGAGAATGTCCGCCTGGCGGTGGACAAGGTGTTCGCCGGCAAGAAGTCCGCCGCCGAGCGCCGCGACTGGACCCTGCATAACCTGGACCTGGTCAAGATGACCGCCGCCCGCGACAAGCGCCCCTCGGAAATCTCCGGCGGCATGAAGCAGCGGGTTGGCATCGCCCGGGCCCTGGCCATGCAGCCCAAGGTGCTGCTGCTGGACGAACCCTTCGGCGCCCTGGACGCCCTGACCCGCGCCCATCTGCAGGACAGTGTCATGGAGATTCAGACGGCGCTGAAGAACACCGTCCTGATGATCACCCACGATGTCGACGAGGCGGTGCTGCTCTCGGACCGCATCGTGATGATGACCAACGGCCCCCGCGCCGGGGTCGGCCAGATCCTTAGCGTGGACCTGGCCCGGCCGCGGGACCGGCTCGCGGTCGCCGGGAACCCGACCTATGTCCGCGCCCGGGCCTCGGTGATCGAGTTCCTCTACGCCCGCCGCGCAGCTTAGGCCGTCAACATCACCTTGCCCACGTGCGCCCCGCCCTCGAGGTGCGCGTGGGCCTTTCCCGCCTCCGCCAGGGGGAAGGTGGCGTCGATCCGGGGACGCAGCTTCCCGGCTTCGATCCAGGGCCAGACCGTGGCCTCCACCGCCGCCGCCAATCGCGCCTTCTCGTCCAGGCTGCGGGGCCGCAGGGTCGAGCCGGTCACCGTGGCCCTCTTCATCATCAACTTGCCGATCGGCAGGGCCACCTCACCGCCGCCCAGGCTGGCGATGAACACGATCCGGCCGCCGATCTTCAGGGCGTCCAGGCCCTTGGCGAAATAGTCGCCGCCGACCATGTCGAGGATCACGTCGACGCCGCCCTCACGCTTGGCGACCTCGGCGAAGTCCTCGGCCGTGGTGTCCACCACCACGTCGGCGCCGAGCGCCTTGGCCTCGGCGGCCTTGCCCGCGCCGCGCGCCGTGGCGATCACCTTGGCGCCGGCCGCCTTGGCCATCTGGATAGCCGTGGTGCCGATGCCCGAGGTGGCGCCGTGCACCAGGAAGGTCTCGCCGGCCTTCAGGCTCCCATGCTCGAAGACGTTGGCGAAGACGGTGAAGACCGTTTCCGGCAGGGCCGCGGCCTCCAGCAGAGACAGCCCCTTGGGGATCGGCAGGGCATGGCGGGCGTCCACCACGGCGTATTCCGCATAGCCGCCGCCGCCCAGCAGGGCGGTGACCTGATCGCCGGTCTTCCAGCGGCCCGCGCCGGTGACCACCTCGCCGGAGACCTCAAGGCCCATGGTGTCGGGGGAACCGGGGGGCGGGGGGTAGAAGCCCATGCGCTGGATCAGGTCAGGCCGGTTGACGCCGGCATGGGCCACCTTGATCAGGATCTGGCCAGGGCCGGCCTCCGGACGCGGCAGCTGCACAGCCTTCATGTCGGCGGCGGAGCCCTTGCCACCCTCGACGGCGATGGCGGTCATGTCCGTCTGGCTCATCTCTGGCCTCCCTGGTCTTGCGTATGGGTGTCGTTGGGGGTTCAGATAGGCGCAGAAACGGAACCGGCAAAGGGAGGTCTTCCATGGAGGAGCCCGCAGAGGTCCGGATCGGCCGTGGCCAACGGCTGACGGAAGCGGTCCGCGAGGACCTGGAGCTCTACGGCGTCGCCGAGCTCGAGGAGCGTATCGAGATGCTGCAGGCGGAGATCGCCCGCTGCCAGGCGCAGATCGAGAAGAAGAAGGCGACCCGCCAGGCGGCGGACGCTCTATTCGGTTCTCCCCCGGATTAGGGGGCGGTTAGGGCCTGGTTAGGCATAAGGGGGCGTATCTGTCGCAGACGGGGCGGGTTTGGCACGGCGGTTGCACCAGCTAGGACCAGACAGCGCATCTGGGCGCGGACGAATTTTCAGTCGGGGACTTTGTGGTCATGAGCGATGGAAACCAGCCGGCGGGGGCCTGGCGCGCGGACGTGATCCAGGACTTCGCGCGGTCCGAGCTTTTTGACCGGACCTTCCAGGAGGGCATGGACCTCGTGGAGGAGACCGCCGGCTATCTGGACGGCTCCGGGCGTCAGGAATCCAAGCTGTTGTCGCGCAACGCGGCGCTCGCCTATGCCGGCGAAAGCATGCGGCTCACCACGCGGCTGATGCAGGTGGCCTCCTGGCTGCTGGTGCAGCGCGCCGTGCGCGAGGGCGACATGCCGCCGGAAGGCGCTTGCGACGAGCGCTATCGGCTTGGAGCCGAGGACGTCTGCCGTCCGGGCCACGACACCGCCGAAGACCTGCCCAGCGGCCTGCTGCTGCTGCTGGATCGCTCCGAGCGCCTCTATGAGCGCGTCCGCCATCTGGACCGCCGCATGTACATCGAAGACACCGACGTCGAGACCCCGAACCCGGTGCAGTCCCAGTTCGACCGCCTGCGGACCGCCTTCGGGGGCTGACCCCCCGGAGGCAAAGCCTCGACATCCAGACAGCAAAAAACGCCGCGTGATCCACGCGGCGTTTTTCTTGTGCTCGAAAGTCGCGTGCGGCCACGGGGGCCGCAGCGCTTACTTGCGGGTGAAGGCGCCGAACTTGGCGTTGAAGCGCGAGACGCGGCCGCCACGGTCCAGCAGCTGCTGGTTGCCGCCGGTCCAGGCCGGGTGCGTCTTCGGATCGATATCCAGATTCAGGGTCGCGCCCTCTTTCCCGTAGGTGGAGCGCGTCTGGTAGGTGGTGCCGTCGACCATCACCACATTGATGAAGTGGTAGTCGGGGTGGGTGTCTTGTTTCATCGCGCGGGCATCCGACGTAAAGGAGCGGCCATAGAATAATCGCTCCGCCGGCTAGGCGGATCGAACGGAGCCGCGCCTATACAGGAAAAGGCGGGGCAAGAGCAAGGGCGCGGGTTTTCATGAGTGATTTTGGGTCTGGGCCGGCCGTCGATGGCCGACCGACCGCGGGTGCGTCTCTCGCCCAGGATATTTCCGAAGCCGCCGAGCGGCGCCCCAAGAGCCGCAACATCAAGCCGCTGGCCGCGCTCAACCCCTTCCTGCGGGCCCATATGGGCGATGTCGGCCTGGCCGGGCTCTTCCTGGTCACCGCCGCGCTCTCCACCCTGGCCCTGTCCGGCGCCGTGCGGCTGCTGGTGGACCACCTGACCGAGGCCCGCACCACCGGGGCCTCGGTGGACCAGTGGTTCTGGCTGATGGGGGTGGTTGCCGTCGCCTTGGCTGTCTCCTCGGCCCTGCGCTATTTCTTCGTCACCAAGCTGGGGGAGCGGATCGTCGCCGACCTGCGCAAGGCCGCCTACGCCCACATCCTCACCCTCGACCCCGCCTTCTTCCTGCACATGCGCACCGGCGAGGTGCTGTCGCGACTGACCACCGACATCCAGATCGTCGAGAGCCTGATCAGCACCTCCATCTCGGTGGCCCTGCGAAACCTGCTGATGCTGATCGGCGCCCTGATCCTGATGCTCATCGTCAGCCCGCACCTGACCGGCATGGTGGTGCTGCTGATCCCGCTGATCATTGCGCCTCTGTTCCTGTTCGGCCGTCGGGTGCGCAAGCTGACCGCCTCGACCCAGGACCAGTTCGCCCAGGCCGTGGGCCATGCCGGCGAAACCCTGGACGCGCTGGAGACCGTCCAGGCCTTCGGCCGTGAGGCGGCCGGCGCCAAGGTGTTCGGCGCCGCCGTAGAGGCCTCCTTCGCCACCTCCCTGCGGCGCATGACGGCGCGGGCCGGAATGATCGCCGCGGTGATCACCCTGGTGTTCGGAGGCGTTGTCGGCATCTTCTGGATCGGCGTCCATGCGGGCCTGCGGGGCGACATGAGCTGGGGCGCGCTGTTCCAGTTCGCCTTCCTTTCCGTCATGGCGGCGGGTTCGGTGGGGGCCTTGGGCGAGACCTGGGGTGACGTCCAGAAGGCCGCCGGCGCCATGGAGCGGGTCTCCGACCTGCTGGCAGCCAAGCCGGGGATCGCTGCGCCCGCCGTCCCCAAGCATCTGCCGGCTCCGGCCCGCGGTGAGATCGAGTTCTCCAACATCACCTTCGCCTATCCCGGACGCGCCGACCTGCCGGCTTTGCAGGGCTTCGACCTGCGGGTGGCGCCGGGCGAGCGGGTGGCCCTGGTGGGTCCCTCCGGCGCAGGCAAGAGCACGGTCTTCCGCCTGCTGCTGCGCTTCTATGATCCCCAGTTCGGCACGGTGAAGGTGGACGGCGTCGACGTCCGCGAGGCCGATCCGGCTGAGGTCCGCGCCCGCATGGCCCTGGTGGCCCAGGATTCGCCCCTGTTCTCTGGCTCAGCCCTGGACAATATCCGCTTTGGCAGGGCCAACGCCGACCTCGACGCCGTGCGCGCCGCCGCCCGCGCGGCCCAGGCCGACGATTTCCTCGACGCCCTGCCTCAGGGTTTCGACACCCCGCTCGGGGAGCGCGCCCGCAGCCTGTCTGGCGGTCAGCGCCAGCGTCTGGCCATCGCGCGGGCCCTGATCCGCGAAACCCCGATCCTGTTGCTGGACGAGGCCACCAGCGCCCTGGACGCCGAGAACGAGCGTCTGGTCCAGAAGGCCCTGGAGGAGGCCATGGTGGGGCACACCACCCTGGTGATCGCCCACCGCCTGGCCACCGTGCTGAAGGCCGACCGGATCATCGTCATGGACAAGGGCCGCGTGGTCGAACAGGGCAGCCACCATGAGCTGATCACCAAGAGCGGCCTCTATGCGCGCCTGGCGTCCCTGCAGTTCGGAGACGCGGCGGCCTAGGTTCGGCGCCCGGCTCCTCCTCAGTCGTCGATATTGGCTCCGCGCATCTCCTTCACGAAGAAGACGCCCACCACCACCGTCACCGCGGCGATGACGATAGGATACCAGAGGCCGTAGTAGATGTTGCCCGTGGCCGCGACCATGGCGAAGGCCGTGGTGGGCAGGAAGCCGCCGAACCAGCCGTTGCCGATGTGATAGGGCAGGGACATGGAAGTGTAGCGGATGCGCGCCGGGAACATCTCCACCAGGGCCGCGGCGATCGGCCCATAGACCATCGTCACATAGAACATCAGCAGGAACAGCAGGCCCACCACGGCGGGCTTGTTCACCAGGGCCGAGTCCGCCTTGGCCGGATAGCCGGCGCGGGACAGCTCGGCCGCGAGGGTCTTGGTCCAGGCGGTCTTTGCGGCGGCGAATTCCGTCTTGGACAGGCTGGCGCCGTCCAGGCTCGGGACTTCGACGTCGCCGACCTTCACCACGGCCAGGGTCCCGGCTGGCGCGGCCTGGTTGGCGTAGGAGACGCCCGCCGTCGCCAGGGCCGACTTGGCCACGTCGCAGGAGGAGGTGAAGGCGGTCTTGCCGACGGGGTCGAACTGGAAGGCGCAACCGGCGGGGTCGGCGATCACCGTTACCGGACTGCTGGCGGTGGCTGCGGCCAGGGCCGGATTGGCCGCGGCGGTCAGCGCCTTGAAGATCGGGAAATAGGTCAGCGCCGCCAGCAGGCAGCCCAGCATGATGATCGGCTTGCGGCCGATCTTGTCCGACAGCCAGCCGAACACCACGAAGAAGGGCACCCCCAGGATCAGGGCGAAGGCCACCAGGGTGTTGGCCAGGGCGCCGTCCAGCTTGAGCATCTTCTCCAGGAAGAACAGGGCGTAGAACTGGCCGGTGTACCAGACCACCGCCTGGCCAGCGGTGAGGCCGGCCAGGGCCAGGAAGACCAGCTTCAGGTTGCTCCACTGGCCGAAGGACTCGGTGAGCGGTTTCTTCGACGTGGTCCCTTCGTCGATCATCTTCTGGAAGACCGGGCTCTCATTGAGCTTCAGACGGATCCACAGGGAGACCCCCAGCAGCAGGGCCGAGACCAGGAAGGGAATGCGCCAGGCCCAGGCCCTGAAGACCTCTTCTCCCAGCAGCGTGCGCACCAGCAGGATGACCACCAGGCTGAGGAAGAGGCCAAGGGTCGCGGTGGTCTGGATCCAGCTCGTGTAGAGGCCGCGCTTTCCGGGCGGCGCATGCTCGGCGACATAGGTGGCCGCGCCGCCATACTCGCCGCCGAGCGCGAGGCCCTGGATCAGGCGCATGATGATGAGCAGCACCGGCGCCGCCACCCCGATCTGGTCATAGCCGGGCAGCAGGCCCACCGCGAAGGTCGAGAGCCCCATCAGCAGCATGGTGACCAGGAAGGTGTTCTTGCGGCCCCAGAGGTCGCCCAGGCGACCAAACACCAGGGCGCCGAAGGGTCGGACCGCGAACCCGGCGGCGAAGGCCAGCAGGGCGAAGATGTAGCCGGTGGTCTCGTTCACCCCCGAGAAGAAATGCAGGGTGATGAACCCCGCCAGCGAGCCGTAGAGGTAGAAGTCATACCACTCGAAGACGGTGCCCACCGAGGCGCCGGCGATCACCATGCCGTTGCCGCCGCGCGTCTTTTCCTGAGCCATGCCGTCAGCCATGCCGTCCCCCCGGAGCCTTATGGGGCGAGCCTAGCTCCAATTGCCCGTGAGTCGATCCTGCAGGCCGGCCGGCGGCGCCGCTTAGTGGCCCTCGCCGCCCGAGAGTTCGCCCATGGCGCTCTGCAGGTAGTTCTGCTCGCCAAGCTGGCGCACCAGGCTGATCTGGGTCTCGAGGAAGTCGATGTGCTCCTCGGTGTCGGTGAGGATTTCGCGCAGGATCTGGCGGGTGACGTAGTCGGCGGCCTCCTCGCACAGCTTGATGCCGCGGATCTGGTCGGCCCGGCCGCTGACCTCGACGGCGAGATCGGAGGTCATGCATTCCGGCACGGTCTCACCGATCCTCAGCTTGTGCAGGTCCTGCAGATTGGGCAGGCCGTCGAGGAAGAGGATGCGCTTGATCAGCTTGTCGGCGTGCTTCATCTCGCCGATCGATTCTTCGTAGGTGATGGCCCCCAGCTTCGCGAGGCCCCAGTTCTGGTACATCCGCGCATGCAGGAAGTACTGGTTCACCGCCGTCAGCTCATTGGTCAGGACCGCGTTGAGCAGTTGGATGATCGCCTTGTCGCCCTGCATGTGAGCCTCCGTCCTTCGCCGTTCAGGCGCGCAACCTCACGCCCAGGGCGGATGCTGTCAAAGCCTATGTTTGCACGTGATTCAGCCTCGCAGTCGCAGGGCTGAAGAGGGCTATTCCGCCGCGTAGCGCAGGGCCTCGCCCTGCTCCTCGACCATCTTCTTCATGTCGCAGACACAGCGGGCGCACTGGGGCCTGGACCCGCAGGCGCGGAAGATTTCGGCCGGACGCTGGGCGCCGCCTTCGATCGCGGCGCGCACGTCGCGCTCGCGGATGCCATTGCAGTTACAGACGTACAAGGGGGACTTCCCTCCGACCAATGAATCCTATGTAGCAAATGAGAACGCCGTTGCAACTCATTTGCAAATGATGCGGCCCGCGTGGGTTGCAGGACGGCCCGCGACCCTTTGTCGCTCACGCGAGAGCTTGGCGGCACACGTTCGGTGGGACGAGAGTGCCATCCCGGTCATCTGACGGTGATCGGAGGCTGAAAAGGTCCTGAACGTCATGGACGTCGACGCTCTATTGCTGTCGCGGCTGCAGTTCGCCTTCACAATCGCCTTCCACATCATCTTCCCAAGCTTCACCATTGGACTGGCCAGTTACCTGACGGTGCTCGAGGGACTGTGGCTGGGCACCCGCAACGAGGTGTTCAAGACCCTCTATCTCTTCTGGCTGAAGATCTTCGCCATCTCCTTCGGCATGGGCGTCGTCACCGGCGTCGTGCTGAGCTACGAGCTGGGCGCCAACTGGAGCGTGTTTTCCAGGGTCTCGGCCCCGGTGATCGGGCCGCTGTTCGCCTTCGAGGTGCTGACCGCCTTCTTCCTGGAGGCGAGCTTCCTGGGGATCATGCTGTTTGGCTGGAAGAAGGTGGGGCCTGGCCTGCACTTCACGGCCACGGTGCTGGTGGCCGTCGGCACGCTGATTTCAGCCTTCTGGATCATCTCGGCCAACAGCTGGATGCAGTATCCCACCGGCTTTTCCATCCTGCCCAATGGCGACCTGATCGCCACCGATTGGTTCAAGGTGGTCTTCTCCCCCAGCTTCCCGGCGCGCTTCGCCCACATGACCCTGGCGGCCTATCTCACCACGGCCTTGGTCATCGGCGCGGCCTCGGCCTGGCGGCTGTTGAAGGCCGGCGACGAGGCGGAATCGAGGATGAGCCTGCGGATGGCCATCGGCATGTTCGCCATCGTCGCGCCGCTGCAGCTGCTGGTGGGGGATATCTCCGGCAAGAGCGTGGAGCAGTTGCAGCCGGCCAAGCTGGCGGCCATCGAGGCGTTCTGGGACACCCGGACCGAGCAGCCCTTCCACATCGCCGCCTGGCCCGATCGGGAGCTCGCGGGCAACCGCTGGGAAATCTCGATCCCCAAGCTGGGCAGCCTGATCACCGGGGGCAGCGCCGATGCGGAGATTCGCGGCCTGAAGTCCTTCGAGCCGCGGGACCGGCCGCCGGTGGCCGTGGTCTTCTGGGCGTTCCGGGTGATGGTGGGGCTGGGGATCGCGATGATCGTCCTGGGCCTCTGGGGCGCCTGGCTTTGCTGGAAGTCCGCGCCGGAGCGATCCCGGCCCTATCTGATGGCCGCTGTCGCCATGGGGCCGGCGGGCTTCGTGGCGGTGATCGCCGGCTGGGTGGTGGCCGAGGTCGGCCGCCAGCCCTGGGTGATCTATGGGGTGCTGCGAACCGAGGACGCCGCCTCGCCGCTGCTGGCGGGGCAGGTCTCGCTCTCCCTGCTGGGCTTCCTCATCGTCTACGCCATCATCTTCAGTGTCGGGGTTCTCTATATCCTGCGCCTGATCGCCGAGGGGCCGGTGGCCGGATCTCATGAACTGGTGGACAAGGACCGCGCGCCGGGCACCCCGCTCGCCGCCATGCCGGAGGACCCGGGATGAGCCTCGACCTGCCGCTGATCTGGGCCGGCATCATCGCCACGGCGGTGCTGTTCTACGTGATGCTGGACGGCTTCGACCTGGGGGTCGGGATCCTGTTTCCCTTCGCTACCGAGGCCGAGCGCGATGTGATGATCGACTCGATCGCCCCGGTCTGGGACGGCAACGAGACCTGGCTGGTCCTGGGGGGCGGCGGCCTCTTCGCGGCCTTCCCCAAGGCCTATGCGGTGATCATGCCCGCCCTCTACGGCCCGATCATGCTGATGCTGCTGGGGCTGGTGATGCGCGGCGTGGCCTTCGAATTCCGGGCGCGAGGACGGGTGCGGGGGCGGGCCTTCTGGACGGCGGCCTTCGCCGGCGGATCCATCACCGCGGCAGTGGCTCAAGGGTTTGTCCTGGGCGGGTTCATCCAGGGCGTGACCTTGCGGGACGAGGCCTTCGCCGGGGGCCCCTGGGACTGGCTGACGCCCTATACCGTACTGGTGGCCGCCGGGATCGTGGCCGGCTACGCCCTGTTGGGCGCCACCTGGCTGGTCTGGCGCACCGAGACCGAGCTGCACGGCAAGGCTCGCCGCTGGGCCTGGATCGCCGGCCCCCTGGTGGCGGTCCTGCTGGCCGCCGTCAGCCTCGCCACCCTGCTGGTCCATCCGCGGATCGCCGGGCGCTGGGGCTTCACCGGGGAGACTTTCGATCCCGCCGCCTTACTGCCGCTGTCGCCGATCCCGCTGCTGGGCCTTGTGGGGCTGGTCGTCGTGGCGGTGGGTCTGATGCGCCGTTCGCACGGCTGGCCCTTCGCCGGCGCCCTGCTGGTCTTCCTGTCAGGCTACGCTGGGCTGGCGGCCGGCTTCTTCCCCAACATCGTCCCCTACGGGATGACCTTCCGCCAAGCGGCCAATGCGGACAACGCCCTGGCCTTCATGCTCTGGGTCACGGCTTTCGTGCTGCCGGCGATCCTGGCCTATTCGGTCTGGGTCTATTGGGTCTTCCGGGGCAAGGTCACCGCCGATGCCGGCTATCATTGAACCCCCGCCCGAGCCCGGGGCGCCGCTTCCGCCGCTCTGGAAACGGCTGGCCTGGTTCGCGGGGATCGCGGCGGCCAGCACCACGGTGGTGGCGGTGGTGGCCTATGCGATGAAGGCGGTCCTGCCGAGCCACTAGCTTGCCCCTCCCCATGAAGGGGAGGGAGGGGTATGCAAAACCCATGACCCCGTCCTGCCGCCTCTATCTGATCACCCCGCCCCGCATCGACGACCTGGCCGCCTTCGGCCGTACGCTGGCCGCCGCGATGGACGCTGGCGATGTCGCCGCGGTGCAGATCCGGCTGAAGGACCAGCCGGAAGCCGAAGTGGCCGCCGCGGTCGACGTGCTCGCCCCCATCATCCAGTCGCGCGGCGCCGCCGTGATCCTCAATGACGATCCGGTCCTGGCCGCCCGACTGAAGTGCGACGGCGTCCATGTGGGCCAGGACGACATGCCGCTCGCCCAGGCCCGCAAGGTCATGGGCCCGGACGCCATGATCGGGGTGACCTGCCACGACAGCCGCCACCTGGCCATGGAGGCCGCCGAGGCCGGGGCCGACTACGTGGCCTTCGGCGCCTTCTTCCCCACCACCACCAAGGACGCGCTTACCAGGGCTGAGCCGGAGATCCTGTCCATCTGGCAGGAGGTGATGGAGACCCCCTGCGTCGCCATCGGCGGGATCACGGCGGAGAACGCGCGGGGCCTGGCCGCCGCCGGCGCCGACTTCCTGGCGGTCTCAGCCGGGGTCTGGGCTCACCCTGAGGGTCCCGCCGCGGCCGTAAGGGCGATAAATGCAGAGATCGCCCTGGGTCTGGCGGAGCGCGCCTGAGGCCTCACCTTGCCTTGAAGCCCCGGTCCCACTAGGTTCCGCGCCTCAAATTTCGCAAAGAACCCCATGTCCAAAATCAACGCCGTCTCGATCAAGCCGGGAAATATCCTGCAGCATGACGGGGGATTGTGGGTGGCCGTGAAGGTCGTGCACGTGAAGCCCGGCAAGGGCGGCGCCTTCGCCCAGTGTGAGCTGAAGAACATCGAGGACGGCCGCAAGCTGAACGAACGCTTCCGGACCTCCGACACGGTCGAGCAGATCCACCTCGACCAGAAGGAATATTCCTTCCTCTACCAACAGGGCGACATGCTGGTCTTCATGGACCAGGAGACCTACGAGCAGATCGAGCTTGCCAAGGACTTTGTCGGCGACGACCAGATCCGCTTCCTGCAGGACGGCATGGTGGTCAAGCTGCAGCTGTTCGAGGAACGCCCCATCAGCATCGCCCTGCCCGAGCAGGTGGTGCTCGTCATCGTCGAGGCCGACGCCGTGGTGAAGAACCAGACGGCGTCGTCCTCCTACAAGCCGGCCAAGGCGGACAACGGCATGCGCATCCTGATCCCGCCCTATATGGAGGCCGGCGAACGCGTCCTGGTCTCCACCGAGACCGGCGAATACCTGCGCAGGGCCGACTGATGTCCACCCAAACCGCTCTTCTCAAGGTCATGTCCGACGCCGCCCGCAAGGCGGCCCGCGGCCTCAACCGCGACTTCGGCGAACTGCTGGAGCTTCAGGTCTCCAAGAAAGGCGCCGCCGACTTCGTCTCCGCCGCCGACCTCAAGGCCGAGCAGACCATCTTCGAGATGCTGTCCAAGGCCCGCCCCGGCTACAGCTTCCTCGGCGAGGAACGCGGCCTGATCGAGGGCACCGACAAGACCCACACCTGGATTGTCGACCCCCTGGACGGCACCACCAACTTCCTGCACGCCATCCCCCACTTCGCCATCAACATCGCCCTGCAGCGCGAGGGCGCGATCGTGGCGGCGGTGACCTATAATCCGGTGACCAACGAGCTGTTCTGGGCCGAGAAGGGCAAGGGCTGCTTCGTCAACGATAAGCGCCTGCGCGTCGCCGCCCGCCAGCACCTGGCCG
This sequence comes from Phenylobacterium ferrooxidans, assembly GCF_042714595.1. NCBI lineage: Bacteria > Pseudomonadati > Pseudomonadota > Alphaproteobacteria > Caulobacterales > Caulobacteraceae > Phenylobacterium > Phenylobacterium ferrooxidans. The sequence goes on from NZ_JAOTJD010000031.1 coordinate 25,879, forward strand.
AGAGCGTCCTGGCGACCGGCATCCCCTTCCTGGGGCACGGCCAGCACGCCACCTTCCTGAAGGAGCTGCACCAGATCAGCCAGCGCGTCGCCGGGGTCCGCCGCTTCGGGGCCGCGGCCCTGGACCTGGCCTTCGTGGCCGCGGGCCGCTTCGACGGCTACTGGGAGCGGGACCTCAAGCCCTGGGACCTGGCGGCGGGCCTGCTGCTGGTGAGCGAAGCCGGCGGCAAGGTGACGACCGTCGAGGGCGGCGATGACATATTGACCGCTGGCAGCGTCTGCGCCGCCAACCTCGAACTGCATCCGCTGATCCGGCAGCGGCTCGCCGCGGCGGCTTGACGCAACCGTCACAGGCGCCGGCTAGATCGGAGCCATGACCCTGACCCGCCGGACCTTCGCCGTCGCGACCGCCTCGCTCGCCGCCACGCCCCTGATGGCGGCCACGCCCAGGCGGCCCATCGTCATCGCCCATCGCGGCGCCAGCGGCGAACGGCCTGAGCACACACCCGCGGCCTACCGCTTGGCGGTGGACCAGGGCTGCGACTTCATCGAGCCGGACCTGGTGCTCACCAAGGACGGCGTGCTGGTGGTGCGCCACGAGAACGAGATCGCCGGTACGACGGACGTGGCGTCACGGCCCGAGTTCGCCGGCCGCAGGACCAGCAAGGTGGTGGATGGCGAGACCATCGAGGGCTGGTTCGCCGAGGACTTCACGCTTTCGGAACTGAAGACCCTGCGGACGCGCGAGCGCTTGCCCGCCCTGCGGCCCGCCAGCGCCGCCTTCGACGGCCGCGACGCCATCCCCACCTTCCAGGAGGTGATCGATCTGGCCAAGGCCGAGAGCCAGCGGGCGGGACGGGTGATCGGCGTCTATCCCGAGATGAAGCATCCGACCTATCTGGCCAGTGTCGGCCTGCAGATCGAGCCGCGCCTGGCCGATGCGCTGAAGGCCAATGGGCTGAACTCCAGGACCGCCCCGGTCTTCGTCCAGTGCTTCGAGACCGCGCCCCTCAAGACCTTCGCCAGGCTGTCGTCCGCCCGCCGCGTGCGGCTGGTGGGCGGCGACGCCAGGGAGCTGGTGACGGCGGGGGGCCTGAAGGACATCGCCACCTATGCCGACGGTGTGGGTCCCGACTGGTCCCTGGTGATCCCGACGGTGGACGGCGCCCTGGCCCCCGCCACCACCCTGGTGGCCGACGCCCACGCCCTGGGGCTGGCGGTGCATCCCTGGACCGTGCGGGCCGAGAACCGCTTCCTGCCCGAGACGCTGCGCCGCGGGACCGACCTGGCCGCCCATGGGGGCGTGGCCGCGGTGTTCGCCGCTCTCTACGCCGCCGGCGTCGACGGGGTGTTCAGCGACTTCCCGGGCCTGGCCGCTAAGGCGCGCGGGTAGAGGTCCGCCCGGCTTCCTATTCGGCGGCCTGGCGGGTGACGCCGATCTTCGGGGCCAGCTCGCCCGAGGCGTAGCGCTTGGCCATGGCCGAGAGTGGGATCGCCTTGATGCTGGAGGCGTGGCCGGCCGCGCCGAACTCCTCGAAGCGCTGGACGCAGACCTTGCGCATGGCTTCCTTGGCGGGCTTCAGGTAGCTGCGCGGGTCGAACTCGCCGGGCTTCTCGACGAACACTTGGCGGATCGCCGCGGTGATGGCCATGCGGTTGTCGGTGTCGATGTTGATCTTGCGCACGCCGTGCTTGATGCCGCGCTGGATCTCTTCCACCGGCACGCCCCAGGTCTGGGGCATCTCGCCACCGTACTGGTTGATCAGGTCCTGCAGGTCCTGCGGCACCGAGGACGAGCCGTGCATCACGAGGTGGGTGTTGGGCAGGCGGCGGTGGATTTCCTCGATCACGCCCATGGCCAGGACGTCGCCGTCCGGCTTGCGGGTGAACTTGTAGGCGCCGTGGCTGGTGCCCATGGCGATGGCCAGCGCGTCGACCTCGGTGGCCTTCACGAAGGCCACGGCCTGGTCGGGATCGGTCAGCAGCTGGTCATGGCCGAGCTTGCCCTCGAAGCCGTGGCCGTCTTCCTTCTCGCCCATGCCGGTCTCCAGGCTGCCCAGCACCCCGAGCTCGCCCTCCACCGAGGCGCCCACCCAGTGGGCCATGTCCACGACGTTGCGGGTGACCTTGACGTTGTAGTCGTAGTCGGCGGGCGACTTGCCGTCGGCCATCAGCGAGCCGTCCATCATCACCGAGGTGAAGCCGTACTGGATCGCGGTGGCGCAGGTGGCTTCGTTGTTGCCGTGGTCCTGGTGCATGCAGATCGGGATGTGCGGGTACATCTCGGCCATGGCGTCGATCAGGTGCTTGAGCACGATGTCGTTGGCGTAGGACCGGGCGCCGCGCGAGGCCTGCATGATAACCGGCGAGTCGGTGGCCTCCGCGGCCTCCATGATCGCCAGGGCCTGTTCCATATTGTTGATGTTGAAGGCCGGCACGCCGTAGCCTTGCTCAGCGGCGTGATCCAACAGTTGTCTCAGTGTGACCCGGGCCATGTGTCCCCGCGCTCCATCAAAATCGTTAGTCTTATTGGGCCAGAGCCGCCACGCCGGGCAGTTCCTTGCCTTCCATCCATTCAAGAAACGCGCCGCCCGCCGTCGAGACGAAAGTAAAGTCGTCCGCGCAGTCGGCGACATGCAGAGCCGCGACTGTATCACCCCCGCCGGCCACCGCCACAAGCTTGCCGCTCTTGGCCAGCATGCCGGCATGGCGGGCCGCGGCCACTGTGCCCCGGTCGAAGGGGGGGATTTCGAAGACCCCCAGGGGGCCGTTCCAGATCAGGGTCTTGGAATTGTCCATGGCGCGGCAGAGGCGCTCCACGGTCTCGGGGCCGGCGTCGAGGATCCGCTCGTGCTCATCGACCTCGCCTAGGCCGCGCACGCGAGCCGCGGCGCCAGGCGCCAGGGTCTCGGCGACGACGATGTCCACGGGTAGGAAGAGCTTGCAGTTGTTCTGGCCAGCCAGGCGGATGATGTCGCGCGCGGTCTCGGCCAGGTCCTTCTCGCAATAGGACAGGCCCACGTCGTGGCCCTGGGCGTAGAGGAAGGTGTTGGCCATGCCGCCGCCGATCGCGAGCTTGTCCAGCCGGGTCACCAGGTTACGCAGCAGGTCGAGCTTGCTGGAGACCTTGGAGCCGCCGACGATGCCCATTACCGGCCGCTCCGGGTGGCCCAGGGCCTTGTCCAGGGCGGTCAGCTCCAGGCGCATCTGCTCGCCCGCATAGGCCGGCAGCAGGCGGGCCAGGCCCTCCGTGGAGGCGTGCGCGCGGTGGGCGGCCGAGAAGGCGTCGTTCACATAGAGGTCGCCGTTGGCGGCCAGGGCCTGGGCGAACGCCGGATCGTTCTTTTCCTCGCCCGGATGGAAGCGGACGTTTTCCAGCAGCAGGACGCCCCCGTCCTTCGTGGCTGCGATGGCGGAGGTCGCCGCCGGACCCACGCAGTCGGGCCCGAAGGCCACGGGCGCCCCCAGCACCTTGGCCAGGGCGGGCGCGATGGGCTCCAGGCTCATGGCCGGAACCACCTTGCCCTTGGGCCGGTCAAAGTGGGCCAGCAGGATCACCTTGGCCCCGCCGGCCCGCAGCTTCTCGATGGTGGGGACCGCGGCGCGAAGGCGGGTGTCGTCGGACACCTCGCCGTCGTGCATCGGCACGTTGAAGTCCACACGGACCAGGGCGCGTCGGCCCTTCAGGTCGGCGTCGTCGAGGGTCGCGAATGTCACGGTCTGATCCCTAGATCAGTTTCGCCATGGCGATGGCGGTGTCGCTCATACGGGTCGAGAAGCCCCACTCGTTGTCGTACCAGCTCAGCACGCGGCACAGGCCGCCGTCGACGATCTGGGTCTGGGGCAGGGCCACGGTGGACGAGGCCGGCGCGTGGTTGAAGTCGATGGAGACCAGCGGGTCCTTGGTCACCGCCAGCACGCCCTTCAGGGCGCCGCCCGCGGCGGCTTCAAAGGCGGCGTTCATGGCCTCGACCGTGGTCGACCGGGTGGGCACGAAGGTCAGGTCCACCACCGAGACGTTGGGGGTGGGCACGCGGATCGAGGAGCCGTCCAGCTTGCCCTTCAGGGCCGGGATCACCAGGCCGAGCGCCTTGGCGGCGCCGGTGGAGGTGGGGATCATCGACATGGCCGCGGCGCGCCCGCGGTACAGGTCGGAGTGCATCGTATCCAGGGTCGGCTGGTCGCCGGTGTAGGAGTGGATCGTGGTCATGTAGCCACGTTCGATGCCGCACAGCTCCTGCAGCACATGGGCGACGGGCGCCAGGCAGTTGGTGGTGCACGAGGCGTTGGAGACGATCAGGTCCTCAGCGGTCAGGGTGTCGTGGTTGACGCCATAGACGATGGTCTTGTCGGCGTCGGTGCACGGCGCCGAGACCAGGACGCGCTTGGCGCCGGCGGCCAGGTGGGCGGCTGCCTTTTCCTTGGTGGTGAAGATGCCCGTGCACTCGAACGCGATGTCGATGCCCAGGTCCTTGTGCGGCAGCTCGGCCGGGTTACGGATGGCGGTGACCCTGATCTTCCCGCGGCCCAGATCGATCGTGTCGCCGTCTACGGTCACCGTGCCGGGGAACCGACCATGCACGCTGTCGTAGCGCAGCAGGTGGGCGTTGGTCTCCACCGGCCCCAGGTCATTGATCGCCACGACTTCGATGTCCGTGCGGCCATGTTCGACGATCGAGCGCAGGATGTTCCTGCCGATGCGGCCGAACCCATTGATGGCGACGCGGACGGTCATGGAGATCTCCTCTAGAGATGAGCTTCTACTTGGATTTGGGGCCGGTTTTTCGGGCTGGGGGGCGCTAAGTCAACCCCTGGACCGATCAAGTCTCGTCGCAAAGTGTACCGAGCCGCCGATTCCCCAACGTCATCGTCGAATCGTCGGCCGAAAGCTTGGAAATACGCCCCAATAATATGATTTAGAGCCGAGGCTCACCCTAGCACCACCGACACCCGGTCGGCGGCCAGCTTGGCGTTGGTCCGCGCCAGATCGGTGTCGGTGGCGCGGGCCAGGGCGACACCCATGCGGCGGCGCTCGAAGGCCTCGGGCTTGCCGAACAGGCGCAGATCCGCGCCGGGAACCTCCAGGGCGTGGGCCACGCCTTCGAAGGCCACGCCCCTGGCCTCCACCCCGCCATAGATCACCGCGCTGGCGCCCGGCTCGCGCAGGGTCACGTCGATGGGCAGGCCAAGGATGGCGCGGGCGTGCAGGGCGAACTCGCTCTGCACCTGGGTGGCCAGGGTCACCAGGCCGGTGTCATGGGGCCGGGGGCTGACCTCGGAGAACCACACCTCGTCGCCCTTCACGAACAGCTCGACCCCGAACAGCCCAAGCCCGCCCAGCGATCCGGTGACAACCTCGGCGATCTCGCGCGCGCGCGCGCGGGCGGCGGGGCTCATGGACTGGGGCTGCCAGCTCTCCACATAGTCGCCCTTCACCTGCCGGTGGCCGATGGGGTCGCAGAAGGCGGTCTCGATGGTCCCCTCGGGGCCCAGGTAGCGGACGGTGAGCTGGGTGATCTCGAAGTCGAAGTCCACCCGGCCCTCGACGATGACCCGGGGCTGCTCCACCCGGCCGCCTTCCAGGGCGTATTTCCAGGCCGCCGCGATCTGGTCGGCGCGCTCGACATAGGACTGGCCCTTGCCCGACGAGCTCATCACCGGCTTCACGAAGCAGGGGAAGCCGGTGACACCCTCGGCCGCCGCCGCCAGTTCGGCCTGGGTGGACGCGAAGGCGTAGGCGCTGGTGGGCAGGCCAAGCTCCTCGGCGGCCAGCCGGCGGATGCCCTCGCGGTTCATGGTCAGCTGGGCGGCCCGCGCCGTGGGAATGACGGTGGCCAGGCCCTCGGCCTCGATCCGCACCAGCTCGTCGGTGGCGATGGCCTCAATCTCCGGCACGATCAGGTGCGGGCGTTCCAGCTCCACCAGGGCGCGCAGGGCGGCCGCGTCGGTCATGGCGATGACGTGGGACCGGTGCGCCACCTGCATGGCCGGGGCGTCAGCGTAGCGGTCGACCCCGATCACCTCGCAGCCCAGCCGCTGCAGCTCGATCGCCACCTCCTTGCCCAGCTCCCCGCAGCCGAGCAGCATCACCTTGACGGCGGAGGGCGAGAGCGGCGTGCCGAGACGCATGATGGTGATCCCTAGAGCTTGCTCTTCGCCGCCGCCGCCACGGCCTGCGCGGTGATGCCGAATTCCTTGTAGAGGCGGTCGGCCGGGGCGCTGGCGCCGAAGCCCTGCATGCCCACGAAGACCCCGTCCTCGCCGATGAAGCGCTCCCAGCCGAAGCTGGCGGCGGCCTCGACGGCGACGCGGACGGTGTCCTTGGCCAGTACGCTCTCGCGATAGGCGGCCGGCTGGGCGGCGAACAGCTCCCAGCAGGGGGTCGAGACCACGCGGGTGGCGATCCCCTCGGCCTGGAGCAGCTCACGCGCCGCCATGGCCACGCCGACCTCGGTGCCGGAGGAGAAGATGGTCACCTTGGCGGCGCCGTCGGCGGCCGCCAGCTCATAGGCGCCCTTGGCCGACAGGTTCTCCGACGAGGCCACGGTGCGCGCCGCCGGGGTCTTCTGTCGCGACAGGGCCATCAGGGACGGACCGTCCTTGCGGGCGACCGCCAGCTTCCAGCACTCGGCGGTCTCCACCAGATCCGCGGGCCGGAAGACGTTCAGGCCCGGCATGGCGCGCAGGGAGGCCAGGTGCTCGATCGGCTGGTGGGTCGGGCCATCTTCGCCGACCCCGATGGAGTCGTGGGTCATGACGTGGATCACCCGGGCGCCCATGATCGCGCCCAGCCGGATGGCGGGCCGGCTGTAGTCGGAGAACACCATGAAGGTGCCGGCATAGGGGATGACCCCGCCGTGCAGGGCCATGCCGTTCATGGCCGCCGCCATGCCGAACTCGCGGATGCCGAAGTTGATGTAGCGGCCCTCATAGGCCGGCGCGTCGAAGGTCGGCGTGCCCTTCACCAGGGTGTTGTTGGAGCCGGTGAGGTCGGCCGAGCCGCCCACCATCTCCGGGATGTTGGGGAAGAGGGCGGTGAGCGCCGCGCCGGAATGCTGGCGGGTGGCGGCGCCCGGCTTGGTCTCGACCGCCTCGGCGATCAGGGCGTCGATCTTCTCGAAGGCGTCGGCGGGCAGGTCGCCACGCACCGCGCGGGCGAACTCGTCGCGGTAGTTGGACGCCGCCAGGGTTTGCTCCCACTTGCGGCGCTGCTTGCCACCACGGCGGCCGGCGGCGCGCCAGGGCTTGTAGACGTCCTCGGGCACCACGAAGGGCTCGTGCGGCCAGCCCAGCTTCTCGCGGGTGGCGGCCACCTCGTCCTTGCCCAGAGCATTGCCGTGGGTCGAGTGGCTGCCCTCAAGGGTGCCGGCGCCCTTGCCGATCTTGGTGGCGCAGGCGATCAGGCTCGGCCTGTCCTGCTTGATCGCCCAGGCCATGGCCCGGCGGATCTGGCCCATGTCATGGCCGTCGATGGCCTTCACCGCCCAGCCGGCGGCCTTGAATCGGGCGATCTGGTCGGTGGTGTCCGACAGCGAGACGTCGCCGTCGATGGTGATGGAGTTGTTGTCCCAGAGCACGGTCAGCTTCGACAGCTTCAGCCGGCCGGCGATGCCGATGGCCTCATGGCTGACGCCCTCCATCAGGTCGCCGTCGCCGCACTCGACCCAGGTGCGGTGGTCCACCAGGTCGGCGCCGAAGCGGGCGGCCATGCGGCGCTCGGCGATGGCCATGCCGACGGCGGTGGCCAGGCCCTGGCCCAGCGGGCCCGTGGTGGTCTCGACGCCGGGCGTGTGGCCCACTTCGGGGTGACCCGGGGTCTTGGAGCCCCATTGGCGCAGGGTGCGCAGCTCATCCATGCTGACCGCCTTGAACCCCGACAGGTGCAGCAGGCTGTAGAGCAGCATCGATCCGTGCCCGCCCGACAGCACGAAGCGGTCGCGGTCGGCCCAGTCAGGCTTGGTGGCGTCGTATTTCAGGAACTTGGTCCAGAGCACCGTGGCCACGTCGGCCATGCCCATCGGCATGCCCGGGTGCCCGTTGGAGGCCTGTTCGACGGCGTCCATGGAAAGGACGCGGATCGCGTCGGCCATGGTCTGGAGCGGTGCGGGCATGGGGCTTCCGGTGAGTCTGAACGGGAATTGCGGGCGGGGTCGCACGCACACAACATCGGGTCAAGGAACGTGACGGGTTCCGGCGCGAGCCTACCCCGGTCTATAGATTAACAGTCACACCTTCGGAGCGTCGAATGAACCGGGAGTCTGCGGGCGACAGCGCCCTCGACCAAGCCGCCAAGCGGCTGGATCGCGCGGTCGCCCAGCTGGAACAGCGCCTGGCCGCGCGCGCGCCGCAGGCCGGCGAGGAGCCGGGCGGCCTGTTCGACCAGGACCGCGCCAAGCTCGCCGACGAACTGGACAAGGCCCGCGCCCGCGAGCGCGCCCTGGAGGAGGCCGGGGCCGAGGCCTCCGCGGCGCTTGGCCGCGCCATCGCCGAGATCCAGGCGGCCCTGGCCGACCATGACGCGCCGGCCGAAGAGCCCGTCGACGAAAGCGAAGAGGTCTAGGCCATGGCCCAGATGATCATCGAGGTGAACGGCCGCCCCTACACCGTCGGCTGCGAGGACGGCCAGGAACAGCACCTGATCGAGCTCGCCCGCATCTTCGACCGCCAGGTTCGCCAGGTCTCCCAGGACATGGGGCAGCTCGGCGACACCCGCCTGTTCCTGATGGGCGCCCTGCTGCTGGCCGACGAACTGGCCGACGCCAAGGCTCGGCTCGGCACGGTTCAGGCCGAACTGGCCCGCATGCAGTCCGACCAGGCCCGCATCGAGGTCCGCGCCACCCTAGCCCTCGACAACGCCGCCAAGCGCATCGAGAAGCTGGCGGCGGAGTAACACCGCTCATCCCGGTGAAGGCCGGGACCCAAGTCGGAGGTCGGGCTTCCTATCAGGATTCCGTTTGTGTGGTTCGTGAGGTTCGTGGTTCCAAGTCTTCCGGCCGCGACGCCGCAGAGGCCCACCCGATTTTCCACGAACCACACGAACGGGCGCTCTTAGCGTCAGTGGATGTATCTGGGGCCCGGCCTTCGCCGAGGTGAGCGGTGGGTTTGCTACCGCCGCCCGAACAGCCGCTCGATATCGGCCAGCTTCAGCTCCACATAGGTGGGCCGCCCGTGGTTGCACTGGCCGGAGTGAGGCGTGGCCTCCATCTGGCGCAGCAGGGCGTTCATCTCGGGCGCCGACAAGCGTCGTCCCGCCCGCACCGAGCCGTGGCAGGCCATGGTGGAGCAGACCTCCTCCAGCCGTTCCTTCAGCGCCAGGGCCTGGCCGTTCTCCGACAGGTCATCGGCGATGTCGCGCACCAGGCCGGCCACGTCGGTCTCGCCCAGCAGGGCGGGGGTCTCGCGCACCAGAACCGCGCCGGGGCCGAAGGCCTCGACGGCGAGGCCAAGCGCCATCAGTTCGTCGGCCTTGGCCACGACCCGCTCGGCCTCGGCGGGATCCAGCTCCACCACCTCGGGCAGGAGCAGGGCCTGGCGGGAAACCCCGCCGCCGGCCATCTCCACCTTCATCCGCTCATAGACCAGCCGCTCATGGGCGGCGTGCTGGTCGACGATCACCACCCCATCGCGGGTCTGGGCGACGATATAGGTCTCGTGCACCTGGGCCCGGGCCGCCCCCAGGGGGAAGTCCACCGGATCAAACACCACTGAGGCGGCGGGCGCCTCGTGCAGGCCGGGGCCGGGGGTGTAACTATTGGGCTCGTAGTGGGTCTCCGACCTCGCCGAGATCTCTGTGAGACCCGGGATCGCCTGGGCCGCCGCCTGCGCCCAGCCGCCCATCCGCCAGGCCGAGAAGCCCTCCGCCGAGGGTTGCGGGACGTAGCCGGGCCGGAAGCCGCTCAGCGCCTCGCTGGCCACCGAGGTCGACGCCCGGTGCCCGGCGCCGGCCAGGACGTGGCGCAGGCCGCTGACGATCAGGCCGCGCACCATGGCCGGGTCGCGGAACCGCACCTCGGCCTTGGCGGGGTGGACGTTCACATCCACCTGGCTGGGGTCGAGCTCCAGATAAAGCGCCACCAGGGGATGGCGGTCGCGGGCCAGGAAGTCGGCATAGGCCCCGCGCAGGGCGCCCTGCAGCAGGCGGTCGCGAACCGGGCGGCCGTTGACGAACAGGTACTGGTGGGCCGAGTTGCCGCGATTGTAGGTGGGCAGTCCGGCGAAGCCCGAGAGGCGGATATTGTCCCGCTCCTGGTCGATGGCGAGCGCATTGTCCTGGAACTCCCGGCCCATGATCGAGGCCAGGCGCGCCAGGCGGCCGTCCGGCCCCTTGCTCTCGGCCGGCAGGCGCAGGGTGCGGCGGCCGTCCAGGTCCAGGGCGAAGGAGACGGCCTCATGGGCCATGGCCTGGCGCTTGATCTCCTCGGCGATGGCCATGGCTTCCGAACGCTCGGACTTCATGAACTTCAGCCGGGCGGGGGTGGCGTAGAACAGGTCACGCACCTCCACCCGCGCGCCGTGCGGGCCGGGGAAGCCGGAGGGGGACACCGCCCCCATGGCGCCGCCCTCCACCAGGATCGAATGCGCTTCGGTGACTCCGCGGGCGCGGGACGAGATGGACAGGCGCGCCACCGAGCCGATCGAGGGCAGGGCCTCGCCCCGGAAGCCCAGGGTGTGGATGTGCAGCAGGTCATAGTCCCCGGCGTCGTCGGGGCTGAGCTTGGAGGTGGCGTGACGCTCGATGGCGAGCGGCAGCTGGTCGGCCGCCAGGCCATCGCCGTCGTCGGCCACCAGGATACGGGTCAGGCCGCCGCCGTCGGCCTGCACCTCGACGCTGCGCGCCCCGGCGTCGAGCGCGTTCTCCACCAGCTCCTTGACCGCGCTGGCAGGCCGTTCCACCACCTCGCCGGCGGCGATGCGGTTCACGGTCTCGGGCGGCAGTCTGCGGATGGTCATTTTAGGGCCCAGGTCCTCGGACTGGATATATAGGACGATTCCAGGGAGGCGCCGCAGATGAGGTTCGCAAGGTCGCTGGTCCTGGCCGCAGCCCTGCTGGCGACCTCCGCCGCGGCCCAGGCTCCGGCCATCGATCCCGACGCGGTGCTGGTGGAGGAGCTGGTGGTCACCGCCCTGCTGCCGGGGCCGGCCTGGTGGCGGGTCTCCGACGCCGACACCGTGGTCTATGTCCTGGGGGCCCCTTCGATCATGCCCAAGTCCCTGGACTGGGACCAGAGCGTGCTCACCCGCCGCCTGCAGGGCGCGAACCGGGTGATCCTGCCCTTCAACCAGGTCAGCGTCGGTCTGTTCAGCGCGCCCGGCGCGGCGATCAATCTGCTCCGCCTGCGATCCAAGACGCCCTATGAGGCGACCCTGCCGGCGGCGCTGAAGGCCCGCTTCGTCGCGGTCCGCACCGGCAGCGGCAAGCCGCCCGAACGCTATGCGACGAAGAACGGCCTCGCGGCGGGCCTGATCCTGGTGGACGACTATCGCCAGGCCAGCCAGCTCACCGCCGCCGATCCCGCCAAGACCGTGCGGCGCCTGGCCAAGGGGCGAAGGATCAGGGTCGAGGAGAAGAGCTACGACGCGGGCGGTCTGCTGGGTCAGGTCGTGCGCACGCCCGCAGCCGCCCAGCAGGCCTGTCTGGAAGACGCCCTGGATGAGGCCGAGGCCGGTCCCGCCGCCGCCCGCCGCGCCGCCGAGGCCTGGGCCCAGGGTGACGTGCGCGGCGCGCTTACCGCCGAGCGCGGCTTCGAGAAATGCCTGGCCTCGGCGCCCGGAGCCCTGGCGCTGGACCGCCGCTTCAAGGCCGACCAGGCCGCCGCCATCGCCAGAGCGCTCAAGACCCCAGGCCACGCCGTGGCCGTCGTGCCTCTACGTCCCCTGCTGGCCCAGGGCGGCGTGCTGGATCAGCTCCAGTCCCAAGGGTTCGAGGTGAAGACGCCGGGCGAAGACTAGGGCCGCTTGATCGGCGTCAAGGTGACGCGTCCCGTGCGCCAGTCACATGGGCCTCAATCCTAGGTCCAAGGGCGACGACATGGCCGATCCGAGACACATCGCCGGGCTGGCGGGGCCGACCCTGATGGCGGTCACCACCTCCGAGGCCTTGAACCTGGACATCTGGAGCCCGGCCGGCCCCACCCTGGTCTATCTGAACGGGGTGCTGCTGTTCGTGGCGGGCCTGGCGATCATCCGGACCCACAATGTCTGGCGGCTGAGGTGGACGCTGGTGGTGACCGTGCTGGGCTGGGCGGCCCTGACCGCCGGCCTGGTACGCATGTTCTCGCCGCACAGCCCGCAGTTGGGCGAGGCCGGAACGACCTATGCGGTCATCTTCCTGCTTTTCCTGGTGGGCGCCTTCCTGACGCTCCAGGCGATCCGTCCGGGACCTAGAGACCCGGCAGCTTGATCCGGGTGCTCTTCTCGCGCGCGATGACCACGGGCTTGTCACCGGTGACTTCGCGGATCTTGGCGGCTTCGGAGGCCGGATCGATGGGAGCGGCGATGTTGTCGCCCGCCGCCGCGGTCGCCGCGGCGCTGGCCTTGCCGTCCTTCCAGAACATCACCCGGTCGGCGAAGCTCTTTTCCTTGTGGGCCAGGTCGCCGCCCTCGTCGTCGACGACGTAGCGGATCAGCGGATCAGCCTTGTCAGCGCCGGCCTTGGCCACCAGCAGCTTTTCACCTTCGGTGCGGGCCTCGGCGTCGCGGCGGCCCAGCAGGGCGTTGCGCGCGGCGCTCTCGGGCTGCAGTTCCTGCGGGCGGGGTTCACCCGGGGCCGGCGGACGCAGGGAATAGTCGGGCGGCACCACCAGGGGGGCTTTGGACACCACGCGGAACTCGTCGGGGGTCACCTTGGTCATGCCCAGCGCCTTGCGGGACGAGGCGCAGCCGGTGAGACCCACCATCCCGATCAGGGCGGTCGCGACGATCACTCGGTTCAAGCTCATGAACTACAGGCTCCGATAGGCCGCCCCCGGCCGAAGATGGACATGTCAGATAGCGCAAACGGCAATCGCCGCCAACGCGTTTAGGCGGCCGCCTCTTTGCGGGTGGAATCAAGCAAAAGGAAGACCACCCCGATGGTGATGGCCGCGTCGGCCACATTGAACACCCAGGGGAAGAAACCCAGCCGCTGGAAGTCCAGAAAATCCACCACGGCCCCGAAGCGCACCCGGTCGATGGCGTTGCCGATCGCGCCCCCCATGACCAGGCCCAGGCCCAGGGCCATCGACCAGCGCAGGGCCGTGCGCGCCCAGTTGGCGAGGAAGATGGCGACGATCAGCGAAAAGGCGGTGAGCGCCCAGCGCACCACGTCATGCTCGGCGCTGAACAGGCCAAAGCTCACCCCCTGGTTCCAGACCAGGGTCAGGCTGAAGGGCCCGCCCACCGGCACGCTGGAGCCCGCCTGGGTTCCCAGCAGGCCAAGGATCAGGTGCTTGGAGACCTGATCCAGGACGATGACCGTCATCGCCAGTATGTAGGCCGACCAGCCGTATTTGGTGATGGCTTTCATGCTCAGGCCCTCTCAGCGTCCCAGGCGGCGACGGCTTCGGCGTCCCGCAGCGACAGTTCCGGATAGCGCGGGTCGGAGCCCACCTCCGGCAGGATACGCCAGGAGCGGGCGCACTTCCGACCGTCGGCCTTGATCGGCTCAACCGCCACGCCGGGCGTCTCGGCCAGACGGAAGGCGCTGGCCGGGCCTTCGCCAGGGACAAGGGTCGCCTGGCTGGTGCGGAACAGTTCGGCGGCGTCCAGGCTCTCGAAGGCGGCGAGCAGCCCTGCGTCGGCGATGTGCACCACCGGGGCGGCTTCCAGGGCGGCCCCCATCCGCTTCTCGCGGCGCTCGACCTCCAGGGCGCCGGTGACCACCGAGGTGACCGACTGGATCTTCGCCCAGCGTTCCGCCTCGGCCGGATTGGCCCAGGCGGCGGGCGTCTCCGGGAACACCCGCAGGCAGTTGGACGGGGCGTCGGGGAACCGGGTGGTCCAGGCCTCTTCCATGGTGAAGGGGATCAGGGGCGAAAGCCACACCGTCAGGCGCTCGAACACCGCGTCCATCACCGTGCGCGCGGCCCGGCGGCGTAAGGAGCCGGGCTGGTCGCAGTAGAGGGCGTCGCGGCGGATGTCGAAGAACAGCTGCGACAGCTCCACCTGGCAGAACTCGGTGATCGGCCGGCTGACGTCCTGGAACAGATAGGCGTCATAGGCGGCGCGGACCTGGCCATCCAGTTCGTGCAGGCGGTGCAGGATGAACCGCTCCAGGGGCGGCATGTCCTCCAGCGCCACCCGCTCGCTCTCGTCGAAGCCGGCCAGGGCGCCCAGCAGATAGCGGACGGTGTTGCGCAGCTTGCGATAGGCGTCGGTGGTGGTGGCCAGGATCGTCTTGCCGATCCGGCTGTCGTCGGAATAGTCGATCATCGACGCCCAGAGCCGGATGATCTCGGCGCCGGACTCGCGGATCACCACCTCGGGATCGACGGTGTTGCCCTTGGACTTGCTCATCTTCTCGCCGTTCTCGTCCATGGTGAACCCATGGGTGAGGATGGCGTCGTAGGGCGCGCGGCCCCGCGTGCCGGAGCTCTCCAGCAGCGAGGACTGGAACCAGCCGCGGTGCTGGTCGGAGCCCTCGAGATAGAGGTCGGCGGGCCAGCGGGTATGCTCGCGGTTCTCCAGGGTGAAGGCGTGGGTCGAGCCGGAATCGAACCAGACGTCGAGGATGTCCTCAACCTTCTCGTAGCGCTCGGGGTCGTGGTTCCCCAGGAAGTCGCTCACCGGCCGGGTGAACCAGGCGTCGGCGCCCTCGGCGGCGATCAGGTCGACGATGCGCTTGTTGAGCTCGGGGTCCACCAGGGGCTGGCTGGTCTCCTTGTCCACGAACATGGCCAGCGGCGCGCCCCAGGCCCGTTGGCGGCTGATCAGCCAGTCGGGGCGGCTTTCCACCATGGCGCGGATGCGGTTCTTGCCGCCGGCCGGGTGGAAGGTGGTCGCCTCGATGGCGTTCAGCGCCGTCTCGCGCAGGGTCTTGCCGTCGTGGAGCTTGTCCTCGATGGCGGTGTCCATGCGGATGAACCACTGGGGCGTGTTGCGGAAGATCACCGGCGCCTTGGAACGCCAGGAGTGGGGATAGGAGTGCTCCACCCGGCCGCGCGCCAGCAGGCGTCCGGCCTCGATCAGCTTTTCCTGCACCGCGCCGTTGGCCGGGCCGAACTTGCCGACCTTCTTGCCCTCGGTCTCCAGCACCTTCAGGCCGGCGAACAGGGCCACGTGCTCATAATAGGCGCCGTCCGGATCGACGGTCTCGGGGATCTCGCGATGGCCGTGGGCCAGCCAGACCAGATAGTCGTCAGCCCCGTGGCCCGGCGCGGTGTGGACAAAGCCCGTACCGGCGTCATCGGTCACATGGTCGCCGTCCAGCAGCGGCACGGCGAACTGGTAGTAGCTGTCCAGTCCCGCTAGCGGATGCTCGGCGGTGACGCCCTGCGGGTCGAAGGTCTCGATCCGACGGGTGGCGGTGATCTTGGCGGCTTTGAAGACGTCGTCGGCCAGCTTGTCGGCCACGATCAGCCGGTCGCCGGCCTTGGCCCAGGGCTCGAACTCCAGGCCCTCTTCCATCGCCTCGACCTGGTAGATCCCGTAGGCGATGTCGTTGTTGTAGCTGATCGCCCGGTTGGCGGGGATGGTCCACGGCGTGGTCGTCCAGATGACGATGCTGGCCCCGCGGGCGGCTTCGCTGCCCTCCACCACCGGGAACTTCACCCAGATGGTGGGGGAGTTCACATCGGCATACTCCACCTCGGCATCGGCCAGGGCCGTGCGTTCCACGGGGCTCCACATCACCGGCTTGGAGCCGCGGTAGAGCTGGCCCGAGGTGACGAACTTGTGGAACTCCGCGACGATGGCGGCCTCCGAGGAATAATCCATCGTGGCGTAGCGGTTCTCCCAGTCGCCGACGACGCCCAGGCGCTTGAAGCCGTCGCGCTGCACGTCGATCCACTTGGCGGCGTAGGTGCGGCAGCGCTCGCGGAACTCGGCCTTGGAGACCTCGTCCTTGCGGCGGCCCTGGCCGCGCAGCTCTTCCTCGATCTTCCACTCGATGGGCAGGCCGTGGCAGTCCCAGCCGGGCACGTAGTCGACGTCGAAGCCCATCGCGAACCGCGAGCGGACCACGAAGTCCTTCAGGGTCTTCTGCAGGGCGTGGCCGATGTGGATGGCGCCGTTGGCGTAGGGCGGGCCGTCGTGCAGCACGAACAGCGGGGCGTTTGCCGCCTGCCGTTCCGCACGCACGGTGTTGTAGAGATCGAGTTTCGCCCAGCGGGCCAGGATCTCGGGCTCCTTGACCGGCAGGCCCGCCCGCATCGGGAACGGGGTGTCGGGAAGGAAGACGGTTTCGCGATAGTCGCGCGCGGGCTTGTCAGCGTCGTCGGCCATGGGGCTTTCCAGCGGTGTTCGGAACGAGTGTGCGGGTGATCCCGGCGCGCGCTGGAGCTTCGTCCGGCGGCGTCACGCCGGGCGGGTAATTCGCGACAATGTCCGAACCAAGGTCATAGCGCGCCGAGATAGCAGAGGGCGCCGCGTCGGGCGAGCCCTTTGGTTCAGCGCCGGCGTTCGCGCGGGGTGACGGCGAGGGTCAGGCGCCGGCCCTGCCGGATCACCTCGAAGTCCATGGGCCGGCCAAGCGTGTCGGTCCCCAGCGCCCGCATCAGGTCGTCCAGTCCGGTCAGGGGCGCCCCTTCCGCCGCCACCAGCAGGTCCCCGGGCAGCAGGCCGGCCCGGGCGGCGGGCCCGTTCACCTCGCAGGTGGCGATCCAGACCCCGAAGGGCTGGTCCACGCCGACGGCGCGAGCCAGGTCGCGGGGGATGGGCGCCTGCTGGGCGATGATCCCGATGGAGCCCCGCCGAACCCTGCCGTGCTTGATCAACTCGCCCACCACCAGGGCTGCGGTGTTGGCCGCAACCGCGAAGCAAAGGCCCTGGGCCCCGGCGATCACCGCCGTGGCGATTCCCACCACCTCGCCGGCCGAATTGACCAGGGGCCCGCCGGAGGAGCCGGGATTGAGCGAGGCGTCGGTCTGGATCAGGTCCTCGATCAGCCGGCCCCGCTCACCTCGCAGGGAGCGGCCGAGAGCCGAAACGACCCCGGCCGTGACCGTGGCCTCGAACCCCAGGGGCGCGCCGATGGCGATCACCAGCTGGCCTCGGCGCATGGCCTTGGAGTCGCCCAGGCGGGCGTAGGGCAGGGTGACCCCGCCCTCGATCCGCAGCAGAGCGAGGTCGGTGTCGGGGTCGTCGCCGATCAGCCGGGCGCGGAACACCCGGCCGTCGAGGCCGATGATCTCGGCGGCGGCCGCGCCTCGCACCACATGGCTGTTGGTGAGGATCAGGCCGTCCGGCGCGATGACGACGCCCGAGCCCACGCCCTCAGGCCCCTCCGGTCCGCGCCAGGGGTGGACGCTGACCACAGCCGGCCCCACCCGCTCCACCGCGCTCACCACGGCGTGGGAATAGGCGTCGAGCAGGCCCGCATCGCCGCCGGGGCTCGCCGGCGGGGTCGGCGGCTGCGGCGGCCGCTCGGAATAGGCGAAGGTGGCGCCCGGGGCGAAGGCGTAGGACGGCGGCCGCTTGCGGCGGGGGCGGCGCGCCGCGGCGAAGGCGGCGTACTTCAATCCCTTGATCTGGGTCGGCATCGGCCCCTCGCAGTCCGGCCGCCAAGAAAAACCATCTGTTAACCAAGAGTCCAGGGGTGTCGCGCCTGGGGGGAGGCCGTCAGATCTCCGGCAGCAGCAGCGCGCGCGCCTGGGCGGCGTCAGTGCGGATCTGGGCGACCATGGGGTCGAGCCCGTCGAACCTGGCCTCGTCGCGGAGGAAGGCCACCAGGTCGGTCTCGATCACCTGGTCGTAGATGTCCTCGTCGAAGTCGAACAGCCAGACCTCCAGGCGTGGCGCGATCTCCCCGTCGATGGTGGGATTGACCCCGATATTGGCCACGCCGGCGATCTCGCGGCCGTCGGGCAGGCGGGTGCGGGTGGCGTAGACCCCGAAGCGTGGCAGGACGTAGTCCCTCAGGTCCACATTGGCCGTCGGAAAGCCCAGGGTGCGGCCCAGCTGGCGGCCGTGCTCCACCATGCCCTCGATGGCGAAGGGGCGGCCCAGGATCGACGCGGCGATCTCAGGATGGCCGTCCCGCAAGACTTCGCGAACGGCGGTGGAGGAGAACTTGGAGTTCCCTTCGCCGACCGCCTGGGCCACGGAGACACCAAAGCCCAGCTCCTCGCCGTAACGGGCCATGGTCTCCGGGCTGCCGGTGCGGCCCTTGCCGAAGGAGATGTCGAAACCGACCGCGACATCGCGCACCCCCAGGCCCTTGTGCAGCACCTCGACCACGAACTCGCGGTCGGTCATCTCGGCGAATTCCTGGGTGAAGGGTAGGACATAGGAGATATCCACCCCCAGTCCCGCCAGGGCGCGGGCCTGCTGATCGGGCTGCATCAGCCGGAAGGACGGCGAATCGGGCTGGAAGATGCGGCGCGGGTGCGGATCGAAGCTGATCACCCCAAGGGGCGCCTTGAGCTGGCCCGCGGCCTTGGCGGCGAGCGCGATCACCTGCTGGTGGCCACGGTGGACGCCGTCAAAATTGCCCAGGGCCACAGCCGCGCCGCGGTCGATATCGGCCAGGCCCTTCCAGTCGTGGACGATACGCATGGAGGTCAGGCGCCCTTCCGCGGGACCATGATCACCGCCTCGCCGTCCACCACCGTCTTGCCGTCCACCTGGCAGACGGTGGCGAGCGTCGCATGGCCGCGCTTGTCGTCCAGGGCCTGGACCGTCACCCGCGTCACCACGGCGTCGCCCAGCTTCACCGGCCGGCGGAACCGCATGGACTGCGAGAGATAGATGGCGCCCGGCCCCGGCAACTTCGTGCCGATCACCGCCGAGATGTAGGCGCCCGACAGCATGCCGTGGGCGATGCGGGTCTGGAAGGTGGTGGTCTTGGCGTAGTCCTCGTCCAGATGGACGGGGTTGGTGTCGCCGGAGACGGCGGCGAAGGCCTCGACGTCGTTGGCGGTGACGACCTTGGTGGTCTCGGCCGACTGGCCGACACTCAGATCTTCGAAGAACAGTCCCTGCACGTGCGCGTCCCCTGCCGTTGGCCTTCCTTAGCGGCCTTGCGTCCACAAGCGAAGCCCTGGACGCGATCGCCTGTGACGACCAAGCTTGCTTAGACTGTCGGAGAGATCGCGATGAAATACCTCGCCCTGGCCTTGGCGCTGTTGATGACCGCCTGTTCTCCCCAGGCGGCGAAGGCTCCCGAGGCGCCGCCTGCGCCCGTGGCCGCCGCGGCGCCGTCGCCGGACGCCCTGTCGATGACCTTCGCCGGCGACCTGCCCTGCGCCGACTGTCCCGGCCTCCGCACCGAGCTGACCCTGACCCGCGACGCTCCCTATTCGGGCGACGGCACATACAAGCTGGTGGAGACCTATCTGGAGCGTGGCGCGCCCATCACCACCACCGGCATCTGGGGCACGCTGCGCGGTGACGCCGTCGACCCCGACGCCACGGTCTACGAACTCAACCCCGAAAAACCCGAACCTGCGCGCCGCCACTTCCGCCGGGTCGGGGATGATGAGGCGTTGAAGGTGCTCGGCGGTGACAGGACGCCCCTGCCTGACAGCCTTCCCAGCACGCTGAAGCGGGCGAAGTAAGGGGCGCCGCTACCAGACCAGATCGGCGATCGCGTAGGTGGCTGTCAGGCCGTCGGCGGCCAGCAACTCCTCCACCGCCCTTGCGTTCAGCCCATCAGGCCCGATGGTCTCAGCCCCGTGGATGCCGCTGGCCACGAACAGCACGTCGAGCCCCTGGTCGTTGGCGCCCTTCACGTCGGTGGGCAGGCCGTCGCCGATGCAGAGCACGCGGGCGCGGTCCACGGGCCGACCCAGCAGCCGCTGCGCCTCCACCAGGCAAAGGTCGTAGATCGGCGCGTAGGGCTTGCCCGCCATCAACACCTTGCCGCCCAGCTGGGCGTAGAGTTGGGCCAGCGCCCCGCCGCAATAGATCAGCCGGTCGCCGCGCTGCACGACGATGTCGGGATTGGCGCAGGTCATCACTAGGCCGCGGGCGGCGCAGGCCTCGAAGCGGTCCTGGTAGTCGCCGGGACCCTCGACCTCGTCGTCATAGGGACCGGTCACCGAGATGAAGGCGGCCTTGTCGTAGTCGGCATAGTCCAGGCCCAGCCCCTCATAGAGCGGGGCGTCGCGCTCGGGGCCGACCCGCCAGGCGGGGCCGGGGGCCAGTTCGCTCAGCAGCACCCGGGTGGCGTCGCCGGAGGTGACAAAGGCCTGCCAGGCGGCGCGCTGCACGCCGAGCTCATCCAGCTGCGGGATCACCGAGTGCGAGGGGCGCGGCGAGTTGGAGATCAGCACCACCGGCTTTTCTTCGCCCCACTTGGCGAGCGCCCCGCAGGCGGCGGGGAAGCTCTCACGGCCATTGTGGATCACGCCCCAGACGTCTGAGAGGATCACGTCGTAGCGGTCGGCGAGGTCGGAGAGTCCGGAGATCAGTGCGGTCATGGGGTCGGGCGGTAACGGCCCAAGCCCGCCCGGTCAATCAGCTTGGGCTAGTGCCGCCCGCCGGCGCGGCGGCGCATGTTGGTGCGCAGGAACTCGGCGGGGGGATCGGTCTCGGCCAGCACCGCATCCTTGATCGGTCGCGGCTCGCCGAACAGGTGGCCCTGGCCATAGGCGATGTCGAGCTCGAGGATGTCGACGATCTGCCGCTCCTCCTCGACCTTCTCGGCGATGATCTCCACCCCGTAGCGGCGGGTCAGCGTCGAGAAGTCCTGGGCGGCCAGGTCGGGCATCGACTTCAGCACCAAGCCTTCGTCGGTCTCCACCAGCTGGTTCAGCAGGAACTGGGCGCCGATCTTCAGGAACTTCACGTCCGAGCGCGCCAGGTCCTGGAAGTCGAGATCCAGGTCGACGACCTTGTCCAGGCTGAAGCGGAAGCCGAGGTCGGCCAGCTTTCCCATGTTGCGGGCCTCGGTCGCGCCGCGCGCGTCGAAGGCGGCCTGGCCCAGTTCGAAGATCAGGGCGCCCGCCAGGTCGCGGTTCGCGGCCAGCAGGTCGAGGAACTGCGGGAAGAAGCTCTCGTCGGCCAGGCTGGAGGTGGAGATGTTGCAGAAGATGCCGATCTTCTTGTCGGTCTTGGCCAGACGCCGGACGATCTGCACGCAGCGGAACAACAGCAGGTTGTCGATGGAGGTGACGAGGCCCTCGGGCTCGGCCACGGCCAGGTACTCGGCAGGCATCATCACCCGGCCGGTCTCGTCGCGCAGGCGCGAGAAGCTTTCGTAGAAGACCGTCCGGCGCTGCGGCAGGCCGACGACCGGCTGCAGATAGAGGTCGACCCGGTTCTCGGCCAGCGCCTCGCGGATCGTTTCCAGCAGCGCGGCCGACTGGCGGTGCTGCGGGGTGTGGCGGGCGCTGACGGGCGGCGCCTGGACCATGCGCTCCTCCAGCCGCTGGCCCATGCGCTGGACCAGGTCCTCCAGCATGTGGACCTCGCCGGTCAGCTCTTCCGAGCGGCGGGCCGCGTCATTGGTGACGGTGTCCACCACCTCGACGACGCGGGCGTCCATGCGCTCCATCTGGTCGATGAGGATGCGCTGCGCCTCGCGGATGTTCTCCAGCTCGCGGCGCAGGGCGGCGTTCTCCAGGCTGTGCATGATCAGCCCATGGAAGGTGTAGCAAAGGGCGAATCCAGCCGCGAGCATGGCCAGGCCCGCCGCCCAGCCTCCCCCGTTACGCCACAGGAGGAGGGCGAAGATCAGAGCAACACAGAGATAGGCGCCCGAAAGCAGCGCCAATGTGAGCCGTCGCATGGTCCCGCCTGGCCGAATCGCCTTGAGTATCGGCTGCGCCGCCGGTGCAAGTCGAACAGATTAACGTTTGCGCGAGGCGCTCGCGCTAATTGGACGCGGCGACCTTGCCCAGCATCATGTCGGCGGCCTTCTCGGCGATCATGATGGTCGGCGCATTGGTGTTGCCCGACACCAGGCGCGGCATCACCGAGGCGTCCACCACCCGCAGGCCCTCGACGCCGCGCACCCGCAGCTGGGCGTCCACCACCGCCATGGGGCCCGAGCCCATCTGGCAGGTGCCGACCGGGTGATAGATGGTCGATCCGGCCATGCGGGCATAGCCCAGCAGGGCCTCGTCATTGCTGAAGTCCGGGCCCGGCAGCATCTCGTGGTCGATATAGGGGGCCAGCGCCGGCTGGGCGGCGATCTTGCGGCCCCATTTCAGGCCGGCCACCGCCACCTCCTGGTCGAGGGGATCGGAGAGGTAGTTGGGCGCGATGGCGGGATAAACAGTCGGGTCGGCGGACTTGATGTGGATGGTCCCTCGGCTCTCGGGCCGTACCTGGCAGGGCGCGATGGTCAGGCCCGGCGCGCCGTCCAGCTCCATCTTGCCGCTCATGGCCTTCTCCAGGTTCTGCGACGCTGGCAGGATGTGGAACTGGATGTCCGGTCCGGCCAGATCGGGCCGCGACTTGCAGAACGCCGCCACGTGGGCAGCCGACAGGGTGAGCAGGCCCTTGCGCTGGAAGGCGTACTTCAGAACCTCGCCCAGGAAGCGTGGCCCCTTGGTCAGTTCGTTGACCGACACGGTTCCCGCCTTCAGGCGGTAGGTGACCGCCATCACATAGTGATCCTGCAGGTTCTCGCCGACGCCGGGCAGGTCGGCGACCACCTCGATCCCGTGGTCGCGCAGCAACTCGCCAGGGCCGACCCCCGACAGTTGCAGCAGTTGCGGCGAGTTGATCGCCCCGCCGGCCAGGATGACCTCGCGACGGGCCTTGGCGATCTTGCGGACGCCGTTCTGGAGGTACTCGACCCCGACGGCGCGCTTGCCCTCGAAGATCACCCGGGTGGTGAGAGCCCGGGTCTCGACCTTGAGATTCGCCCGGCCCATGGCCGGGTGCAGATAGGCCACCGCCGCCGAGTGCCGCTGCCCGTTCTTGACGGTCAGCTGGTAGTAGCTGACCCCCTCCTGGTTCTCGCCGTTGACGTCTTCGTTGCGCGGGATGCCGGCCTCGACGCAGGCCTCCACCACGGCGTCGGACACCGGGTGCTTGGTGGTGACGTCGGAGATGTTGAGCGGCCCGCCGACGGCATGGTGCGCATTGGCCCCGCGTTCCTGGTGCTGGGAGCGCTTGAAATAGGGGGCGACGTCGTCCCAGCCCCAGCCCTCGCACCCCAGTTGGCGCCAGCCGTCATAGTCGGCTTGCTGGCCACGGATGTAGAGCAGGCCGTTGATCGAGGACGAGCCCCCCAGGACCTTGCCGCGCGGCCAGGTATGAACGCGCCCGCCCGTGCCCGGATCGGGCTCGGTGGGATAGAGCCAGTTGACCTTGGGATCCTTCAGCGTCTGGGCGTAGCCCACCGGGACGTGGATCATGACGTTGGAGAGGAACTGCCCCGGTTCCTTGGTGGGCCGGTCGTCGCCGCCGGCCTCCAGCAAAAGGACGGTGTTGGCCACATCGGCGCTCAGGCGATTGGCCAGCACGCAACCGGCCGAACCCGCGCCGACGATGATGTAGTCCACGGTCGCGATGTCGGACATCGGGGGGCTCCTGACTGGTTTCAGGCCCCGTTGTGTCGGTTCGAAGCGTCGCCGTAAACGGTGGAATGCGCGCCTGGCGGAGGATCTGGCCTTAGCGGGTGGGGACCGGGACGTCGCCACGGTAGTCGTAGAAGCCGCGGTCGGTCTTGCGGCCCAGCCAGCCGGCCTCGACGTACTTCACCAGCAGCGGGCAGGGCCGATACTTGGAGTCGGCCAGGCCCTCGTACAGCACGTTCATGATCGACAGCACCGTATCCAGACCGATGAAGTCGCCCAGTTCCAGCGGGCCCATGGGATGGTTGGCGCCCAGCTTCAGGGCGGTGTCGATGGCGTCCACCGTGCCGACGCCTTCATACAGGGTGTAGATCGCCTCGTTGATCATCGGCACCAGCACGCGGTTGACGATGAAGGCCGGGAAGTCCTCGGCGTTGGCGGTGGTCTTGCCCAGGGACTTGGCGAAGTTGACCGCGGTCTCGTAGGTCGGGGCGTCGGTGGCGATGCCGCGGATGATCTCCACGAGGTTCATCAGCGGCACCGGGTTCATGAAGTGCAGGCCGATGAACCGGCCGGGCCGGTCAGAGGCCGCCCCCAGGCGGGTGATGGAGATGGACGAGGTGTTGGAGGCCAGCAGGGTGTTGGGCCCGAGGTGCGGGGTGAGCGCCTTGAAGATCGACTTCTTGACCTCCTCGTTCTCGGTAGCCGCCTCGATGGCCAGGTCCGTGCCGCCGATGGTCTGCAGTTCCGGAGCGGCCTTGATGCGGGCGATGCCCACGTCCATGGCCTCCTGGGTGATGATGCCGCGCACGACCTGCCGGGTCATGTTCTTGCGGATCTGGGCCAGGCCCGTCTCGATCCGCTCGGCGCTCACGTCGTGCAGCAGCACGTCATAGCCGCCCAGGGCGACCACGTGGGCGATGCCCGAACCCATCTGACCTGCGCCAATGACGCCGACCGACTTGATATCCACCATGTCGACTAAGCCTCGATCATGCCGGGCGGTATCCCCTGTCCGCCACGGCTTGTGACGAGTTTCTAACATGCCGATGTGCGGCGCCGCCAAGGCTTTTGCTGCGGCGCAGCGCGAGGAGGCCCGGGGACTGTGGCGCGGACGCCGCGATCAGGCCCGCCAAAGCGCAACGAAAAGGGGCGGTTCCTCGCGGAACCGCCCCCGGTCGTATCGGCCTTGATCGGTCGGGATTACTTCCCGGCGGCGGCCAGGGCGTCCATCAGTTCCGGCACGGCGGTCTTGTAGTCGGAGACCAGGCCGAAGTCGGCGACCTGGAAGATCGGCGCGTCGGCGTCCTTGTTGATCGCCACGATGATCTTGGAGTCCTTCATCCCGGCGAGGTGCTGGATGGCGCCGGAGATGCCGATGGCGACATACAGTTCCGGGGCCACGACCTTGCCGGTCTGACCGACCTGATAGTCGTTGGGGGCGTAGCCCGCATCGACCGCGGCGCGCGAGGCGCCGATGGCGGCTCCGAGCTTGTCGGCCAGGGGGTCGATGACCCGCTGGAACTCCTCGGCCGAACCCATGGCCCGACCGCCGGAGACGACGATCTTGGCGCCGGCGAGTTCGGGACGGGCCGACTTCACCAACTGCTGGTCCACGAACTTGGTCTTGGGCGCGCCGTCGCCGGCGCCCGTGCTCTCAACCGAGGCCGAGCCGCCCTCACCGGCCGCCTTGAAGGCGGTGGCGCGGACGGTGATCACCTTCTTGGCGTCGGAGGACTGAACGGTCTCCAGCGCGTTGCCGGCATAGATCGGCCGCACGAAGGTGGAGGCGTCGACCACTTCGACGATTTCCGAGATCTGGGCGACGTCCAGCTTGGCCGCGATGCGGGGGCTGAAGTTCTTGCCCTGCGAGGTGGCCGGCGTCAGGACGGCGTCGTAGCCGCTCATCAAGGGGACGACGACCGCGGTGACGGCCTCGGCCAGGCCCTGACCCAGGGCGTCGCTCTCGGCCAGCAGCACCTTGCGGACGCCGGCGATCTTGCCGGCGGCCTCGGCGACGGCCTTGGCGCCGGAACCGGCCACCAGGATGTCGACGTCGGACGACAGCGCGAGCGCCGCGGTCACGGTCTTGTGGGTGCTGTCCTTCAGGGACGCGTTGTCATGATCGGCGATAACGAGAACGGCCATTAGAGCACCCCCGCGGTCTTGAGGTTGGTGACCAGGTCAGCGGCGTTTTCCACCTTGATCCCGCCGCCGCGCTTCGGCGGTTCGGTGACCTTGACGACCTTGAGGCGCGGAGCGGTGTCGACGCCGAGCGAGGCGGCTTCCTTCGTGTCCAGCGGCTTCTTCTTGGCCTTCATGATGTTGGGCAGCGAGGCGTAGCGCGGCTCGTTGAGACGCAGGTCGGCGGTGATGATCGCCGGCAGGGTCACGTCGATGGTCTGGATGCCGCCGTCGACCTCGCGGCCCACCTTGGCGTTTCCGGCCGAGAGCTCGACCGAGTTGGCGAAGGTCGCCTGGGGCCAGTCCAGCAGCGCCGCCAGCATCTGGCCGGTGGCGTTGTTGTCGCCGTCGATGGCCTGCTTGCCCATGATCACGATGTCGGGGCTCTCTTCGCCGATGATGGCGGCGAGCAGCTTGGCGACGGCCAGGGGCTCAGGGTCCTGGTCGGTCTGGATCAGGATCGCGCGGTCGGCGCCCATGGCCAGGGCCGTGCGCAGGGTTTCCTGCGCCTGGGCCGGACCGATGGACACGGCCACAACTTCCGTGGCGACGCCCTTTTCCTTCTGGCGCACGGCCTCTTCGACCGCGATCTCGCAGAAGGGGTTCATGGACATCTTCACATTGGCAAGGTCCACACCGGTCTGGTCGGCTTTGACCCGGGCCTTGACGTTGTAGTCGATCACCCGCTTTACGGGGACGAGCACCTTCATGGCTTCGCTAACGCCTCAAATTGCTAAAAATTGAACGGTTGGGGCATAACGGTTCCGACGCGCAATGCAAGCCGACGCCTGACACACTGCGCCGCAATTTTGACGGAGCGGCCCCCCAGCCTGCTCGAAACTCCTGCAAGACGAAGATCATGAACCGAACGATCAAGCGCCTGATGTTGATTTTCGTGGGGGTGTTCGCCCTCTCCCTCGTGGCGGTCACGGTCTATCAGGTGGGGTGGGTGATGCCCGGCCAGGCCTGCGAGGCCCGTGGCGACTGGTGGGACTGGCGCGGCCGGACCTGCGCGCGCCCCGTGCTGATCTCCGACATCACCGGCCGGGTGATCGACACGCCCGAACAGCGCAAGGCCGCCAAGGCGCACGCCGCCAAGGTGAGGGCCGCCGCGGCTCAATAGTCCCGCGATCAGCGCGTGGCGCCTGATTTCCAGAAGACATCGGCCTTGCCGCCGTCGTTGGCGTGGCGGGCCGCGACGAACAGCAGGTCCGAAAGGCGGTTGAGGTAGCGGAAGGCGGGACCGGACACCTCTTCCCCTGACTCCATCAGCGCCACGGCGACTCGCTCGGCGCGCCGCGCCACCGTCCGGGCCTGGTGCAGGGCCGCCGCCGCCGGGGTCCCGCCAGGCAGGACGAAGGAGGCGAGCGCCGGGAGGTCGGCGTTCAGACCGTCGATCTCGCTCTCGATCCGCGCCACCTGGCTGTCGAGGATGCGCAGCATCTGGCCCGGAGCCTCGTCGGCCTTGGCCGGTGTGGAGAGATCGGCGCCCAGGTCGAACAGCTCGTTCTGGATGCGCTCCAGCATGAGGTCGAACTCACCTGTGGTGTGCAGGCGGGCCAGGCCGATACAGGCGTTGGTCTCGTCCACCGCCCCATAGGTCTCCACCCGCAGGGAGGCCTTGCTCACGGTCGCGCCGGTCGCCAGCCGGGTCGCGCCCTTGTCGCCGGTCCGCGTGTAGATTCTGTTGAGCGTGACCATCCCTAGCCCTGGCGCCGCCACCAGACCGCGGCCACCAGCAGGGCCACCGCGATCGCCTGCAGCAGCACCCTCAGCCGCATCAGCCTGTTTGAATAGGTCCGGCCGAATTCGCCGCCGCGAAACAGGGCGAAGAGGCCGATGAATAGAGTGACCGTCACCGCCAGCAGGGCGAGAGGGATGAGGATGTCGAATGCGCGTTCCATGGGCCGCAATCTAAGTCGGGCCGTCCCGTGAAACCACCCGCCGAATCGCGCGTTGGAACGTCGTTACACGAGCGCGCTCACTGATCGGGGATATGTCGTCCCGCCGTATTTCTGATCTGCAATGATAACAATCGCCCCAAAATGGGCGCGTGCGACGCTGCGCCACACCGCCTTGCTTCAACCTATGAGCTAAATGCAGCTCGACTCTCGTATCGCGGAACGAGTTAGCTGAACTTGATCAAAATTGACCCTTTCGCTTGGACGCGCCGCGGCGATCGGGTTAGAGAACGATGAAACGCCATATGACCCAACCGGGCTCATGGCCTGGACGCCTCCCCGCGTCCGATTTCTGCAGTTGTAGTGCGGGCTGACGGCTCATCAGCGCGACATTTCCAGGCGGGCGTCAGCCCGTGCGGAACCATGTCGGGCTGGAGCGGTCAGGTCGAAGAGTTTGCGTACGGATTGAACAACACGCGAAGGCGGCCCTCCCCAGGCTGAACGCACAATATGAAACACGACACCGTCACCCTCCAGGGCGCCCAGGAAGCCGAAGTCCGCGTCCCGACGCGGCGTGCCCTGGCTAAGCAGCAGACTCGCGCCAAGGTGCTGGCCGCCGCGCGCCGCCTGTTCTCGGAACAAGGCTATGAGGGCGCCACCATCCGCGACATCGCCGCGGCCGCCGGCATGTCCACCGGCGCTGTGTTCGCCAACTTCGCCGACAAGTCGGACCTGTTCCGCGAGATCATGCTCGTCGACATGGCGTCGCTGGCCGAGGTCATGCGCGAGGCCGCCCACCGGGGCCGCGCCGTGGACGACTGCCTGCTGAAGGCCTTCTGCGCCGGCTACGCCTTCTATAAGAGCCAGCTGCCCCTGGCCCGCGCCGCCTTCTCGATCTCCTGGAGCCCGGACCAGGGCCCGGAGTTGCGCAACATGGCGCCGGTTCTGGCCCTGCACGACCTGATCAGCGAGCAGCTGCTGGCCGGCGTGGAGCGCGGCGAACTCAGTCAGGAGGCCGAGGTCAAGCTGCGCACCCAGATGCTGTTCGACTGCTACCTCGCCAACTACCCGGAGGCGATCTTCCTGGGCTGGAGCATCGATGCGCTGCAGGCCAAGGCGAAGGACCAGATTCGCGTGATCCTCGCCGGCGCCCGTCGGGGTTGACCGAGTTCGGGTGCGACGTATTGTCGCGCCCGGTTGAGAGGGGCGTTGCGGCGCGGGGTTTCACCCTAACCTTGGGTCAAGCCGCGCGTTTACGACGCGGCGTCGGGGGGAAACCGTTTGAGCGTCAGACAGTCTCAGAAGGAGGCCACGCGGAAACGTGTGCTCGACGCGGCGCGCGATCTCTTCGAGACGCGGGGCTATGAAGAGACCACGGTCCGCGAGATCGCCCGCGTCGCCGAGGTTTCGGTGGGGAGCGTCTTCACCACCTTCTCCTCCAAGGGCGACATCCTCAGCCAGGTCATGGCCGACCGGCTGGACGCCCTCTATGCCGAGCTTGACCGCGTGGTGCCGCATCTGCGCGGCTCCACCGCAGACCGGCTGCGGTCGATGTTCGCCATCCACTACGCCTTCGAGACCCGCCGCACGAAGCTGTTCCTGGCCCATATCGCGGCCGCCTATGACTGGACGCTGGAGCCGGCCTCCCGGCCGTTCGGGCGCAACCCGCACCTGAGGCAGGTGGTGAAGGACTGCCTGGCCGATGGGGTCACCCGGGGTGATGTCGACCCGACCACCGACCTCGACATCGCCGTCGACACCCTGATGGCCTCCTATGCCTGGACCTACCGGCTGGCGGCCTGGAACGACAGCGACGCCGAGGCCATGAGCGCCGTCTTCGACCGCCACATCGGCCTGATCTGCCAGGGCTTCGCGCCCAGGCCGTAAGTCAGTTGCCGCCCTCGAGAAGCCGTCTGGCGATCACCTGGGCCTGGATCTCGCCAGCGCCTTCGAAGATGTTGAGGATGCGGGCGTCGGCCAGCAGGCGGCTCACCGGCTGCTCCACCGCAAAGCCCGTCCCGCCGTGGATCTGCACGGCGTTGTCGGCGGCGGCCCAGGCCACCCGGGCGGCCACGAGCTTCGCCATCCCCGCCTCCAGGTCGCACCGTCGGCCCTCGTCCTTCGCCCGCGCCGCGAACCAGGCCAGCCGCCGCGCCCCCAGCAGCTCGGCGGCCATCATCGCCAGCTTGTTGGCCACGCGGGGGAAGTCGGAAATCGGCTGGCCGAACTGCTTGCGTGCGAGCGCGTAGTCCAGGGCGATGTCCAGGGCCGCCTGTCCCACCCCGATGGCTCGGGCGGCGGTCTGGATGCGGGCGCTCTCGAAGGTGGCCATCAGCTGCGAAAAGCCCTGGCCCTCGACGCCGCCCAGCAGGTTGGCCTGAGAAACCTCGAAGCCGTCGAAGGCCAGTTCGTACTCCTTCATGCCCCGGTAGCCGATCACCGCGATCTCGCCGCCGCTCATGCCGGGCGCCGGGAAGGGCTCGGCCATGGTCCCGCGCGGCTTTTCCGCCAACAGCATGGAGAGCCCGCGGTGGTCCTTGCTGGCCGGATCGGTGCGCACCAGCAGGGTCATCAGATCGGCGCGCGCCGCATGGGTGATCCAGGTCTTGGCGCCGCTGACCCGCCAGACCGCGCCGTCGCGCACCGCCCGCGTGCGCAGGCTCCCCAGGTCCGACCCTGACTCCGGCTCGGTGAAGACGGCGGTGGGAATGATGGCGCCAGAGGCGATGCCGGGCAGCAGGCGGGCCTTCTGGTCGTCTGTCCCATGGGCCAGCAGCAGTTCGGCTGCGATCTCCGAGCGGGTGCCCAGCGACCCGGTCCCGATCCAGCCTCGCGACAGGGCTTCGGACACCACGCACATGGCGATCTTGCCCAGGCCCGAGCCGCCATATTCCTCCGGCGCGGTCAGGCCGAACACCCCCAGCTCAGCCAGCTCCTGCAGCAGCTCCAGGGGAATCAGCTCGTCGCGCAGGTGCCAGCCGTGTGCGTGGGGGGTGATCTTTTCCGCGGCGAACGCCTGGAACTGGTCGCGGATCATGTCGAGCGTGGCGTCCAGGCCGCTGGCCTCCAGGGACGGCCGGCCCCGCGCGGCCTCCAGCAGTTCGACAATGCGGCTCTTCACGCCTTGGGTCGCGCCGGGGCGCAGGCGGTCGATCACCGGACGCAGGCGGTCGTCCAGCAGGCCAAGGTCGCTCAGCCGGAACATCTCACCCTGGTTCATGGGAATGCCGCCGGCCAGCTGGCTCAGATACTCGAACGCCAGCAGCTGGGCGGGCAGGGCCTCGGCTTCGCCAAAGTCTCCCTCCAGGTCGCGCGCCCAGGCCGCGGTCTGGCGCAGGGTCTGCGCATAGGCCGCCGCCCAGGCCAGGCCGTGGGCCGCGTGCTGCTGGGCGTCCAGGGCCGTGCGGTCCAGCCGGCCGTCGCGGGCGACCAGGGCGGAGACGGCGGCCTTGGCCTCGTTCACGACGGCCTCGGCCTGGTCGGCGGCCTCGGCCAGGAGATCGGTCAGTCGGGGCAGGATCAGGTCGGACATCGTGCGACTATAGGCGCCCGCCGCCAGGTGAGCCTATACGTCGTAAAGCATTTCAGGAGAGCGCCATGATCGTCGTCCACCACCTCAACGACTCGCGCTCGCAGCGCATTCTCTGGCTGCTGGAGGAGCTGAAGCTTCCCTACGAGATCAAGCACTACGCCCGCGACGCCACCACCCGCCTTGCGCCGGCCGAATTGAAGGCCGTCCACCCGCTGGGCAAGTCCCCGGTGGTCACCGACGGCGACATGACGGTCATCGAGAGCGGCGCGATCATCGACTACATCATCCGCCGCCATGCCGGCGGCCGCCTGCAGCCCGATCCGTCCACCCCGGCCTATGACCACTACCAGCAGTGGATGCACTATTCCGAAGGCTCGGCGATGCTGCCCCTGATGCTGTTCATGTATGTCGGCCGCCTCGGCGAAGCCGGCGCGCCGCTGCATCCGCGCCTGGAGAGCGAGATCGCCAACCATCTCGGCTATGTCGATGGCGCCCTGGCCGGCAAGGACTGGATCATGGGTTCGGAGTTCTCGGGCGCCGACGTCCAGATGAGCTTCGTCGGCGAGGTCACCGGCGCGTTCGGACGGCTCGCCACCTACCCCAACATCGCCGCCTGGCTCGAATGCTTCCAGGCCCGCCCCGCCTATCAGGCCGCGCTCCAGAAGGGCGGCCCCTACAACATGGGCCCGCGCGCCAAGGCGTAGTCGGATCAAAGATGCTCCCCCAGAGGGCAGGGGAATCGCATATGGCGTTGGAGTCGAAATCTTAGGTCGAAGCGGATTCTGCAGATGTCTCCTTGGTGTT